>NZ_KV810527.1:272758-319783 GCF_001812815.1 Streptococcus sp. HMSC073A12
TTTGTTCGCTTTTTATATTTGAGGTCGGACTTTTATCCCAGCTTCTTCGTTTTGTAATTATTTCTTAAGTGTATAGTCCTTAATGACTTCAATTTTCTCGATTTTGATTTCTTTTTTTGGTTTGTCGTTTTCGCCTGTCTCAGTCGTAGCGATTTTATCCACGACATCCATGCCAGAAATGACTTGCCCAAAGACAGTGTAATTTCCATCTAAACTTGGATTTCCACCTTTTTTATAGGCTTCAATAATTTTTTCAGGATAAATTGTGCTAGAGAGTTGACTCGAACTGTCCTTGGTGTTTTGGTTGATGAAAAATTGACTACCGTTGGAATTTGGATTGGAAGAACGAGCCATGGCTAATGCACCACGGATATTGTAGAGATAAGACGAAATCTCTGTTTTAAAGCCACTTCCAGAGTCGATCTTAGAGTTTTTGCCTTTCCAAATGGACTCACCACCAGTCCCGTCTCCTTTAGGATCTCCTGTTTGAATCATGAAATCCTTAATGACACGGTGGAAAGTTACACCGTTATAATAACCTTCTTTAGCGTGCGTTAAGAAATTTTCAACTGCAAGTGGAGCATATTTTGGAAAGAGCTTCAAGGAGATAATACCTTCAGTTGTGGTTATTTTCACTTCCGCTTCATCGTTAGCGACCTTGTCAGACAACTGTGGGAAATGAGCATTTTTATCGGTCAAAGCAGCTTTTTGCTCTTCTTTTTGTTTTTCAGCTGCTTTTGAGCTGGATTCGGAAGCAAGACTGGAGTCTACATAGTCATTTCCTCTGATAGCTCTTTGTAAATTGGTACAACCTGTCAAAAATAAACCAGCAGCCAGTCCTAAGATAAGTAATTTTTTCATAGATTTCCTTTCTGAATGTTGAACTATTCACATTTTACTATAAGTAAAAGCCTTTTTCAAATCTTTTGAGAGGTTGTCTCTGCTAACTGAAAGGTACTATCGGGCTATCTTTTTGATGTAAAGATAGCTCAATCGTTTTGAGTATGAAAATATTTTCTTATGAAAAGTTTTGTAAATTCGCTTACGAGAAAAAATTTTTTGTGCTAAAATAGCGTTTATCAACAAAGAAATGGAGTTTTTATGCCGAAGAATTTTAAGGAATTATTATTTTTTACAGCCCTTATGTGTAGCATGATGGTATATATAACTAAAACCCTTGTAATATCAAGGGTTTTACTATTTTCTGAAACACGATTAAAGGCAAGGAGGGGCAAAAAAGGGGCAAAAGATTATAACTTGTTTAGAGCGTCTATAGCTTTTTTTCTTGCGTTTTTTGTGACGTGATTATAAATAGCTAGAGTAGTTTTTGGATCAGAGTGTCCTACTCGTTCCATAATTACCTTAAGCGGCAGGTTTAACTCGGATAACAAAGAGATGTGAGAATGTCTGAATATGTGGCTAGTTAAATGCTTTTTGAAATGTAACTCTTCTTCTGTGGAAGCAAGTACAGAATTAAATGAACGAATGGAGAGCGGGTTCTTTTTATGAGAGGCAAGAAAGATAAAAGAATCGTCGTTGGTTCAATTCTAGATGGTAATGCTGAATTGATTTCATCGAGCAATGTTTGGTCTACTTTTTTACTATTTTCAACCGCAACTTGATGTGTCATATGAAATAATTCTCTTGAAAAATTGAAATCAAGTTTGAGTTTATCTTTTCCTGACTTTGAGGTAAGCGGTACAACAGTTATTGTCCTTTTCTTTTTGTGATCGTTTTTAGATAGGGTAATAGCGAAATGTGTTTTTGAAAATTCTTCCCCAAAATTCATTCCAAAGTGAACATAAACAATTGTATCGGGTAGATATTTTTTATAGCGTCGTCTATATTGTTTAATATCTCTTTCGAGTTGATTGACATAGTTTGAAAAACTTTGCCCCATTCCTAAAGATTTATGATATTGAGGGTTACGCTTGATTAACTCAAGTAATCTGCTAGATGACGCTGACAACAATTCCAAGTCTTCTTGTCTATCCAAAATTTCACCCCACTAAAACTTTTTATTTTGCTTTAAATGTTCTACCACAGTTTTTACAGTGCCAATTGTTTTTTCCGTTTTTTCCAACAAGGCCAAGCAATACCAATGGCCAAGCTATCAGAAAACCTATACATCCTACAAGACCATTGAAACCTTTTCTTTCTTGGTTCATAAACTCAATATCAGTTGACATACAATAAGGACAACGTTGTGCAAACAATCCCATAATATTTTCCTTTCACATCAGCTTTTTGTGTGGTTCAGTTATTGCACATTATTTTAATTTTTATAAATCTAAACCTTCTATAACCAGAGCTGAGCGGAGAAGACTGATAAAAGCAGGATATTTTAAAATAGAGCAGAAAAGGGATGCCCCTAAAAATAACTCAAAACCATCCTTTAATAGAGCAAAAGAAATTAGTAAATTTAGTGATTTTGCTTATAGAAAAGAAAACACTCCTAGAGGAGCTAAGTCATTTGCTACAATGTTCCAGAAAAATGGCAGCTTGACTCACGGTATATTAGCTCATAACGAAGAGTACGCAATAGCAAAATGGGCGAACCAAAAAGGGTATAAGAACCTAGATAAAAAATCCAAAAATGATATTGGAAAAATTATTGGTGAATACTCTAAAGGATATAATCCGAAACTATCAAGAGTAGTTAATTCTAATGAATGGGATTGGCACAAGTATTGATAAACGAAAAAGAGGTTAAAACATGGGAGGCAGAGGAGCAAAAATAAATTTGTCAGGCATACCTAAAAACAAACGTAAAGCTATAGCAAGTTATCAAAAGCAAATTAACAAGCATTATGATAAAATAAGGTTAGCTAAGAAAACAGGGCGGGACACTGAATACATTAACCATTGGGAAGCTGAGATAAGAGCTTTCAAAGGAAATATAAATAAAATAATAGATAGGAGAAATAGAAAATGATTGATTTGTATGATAAATTGAATGAACGCATCTACGAGAATTGCAAGATGTATTATGATAAATACTCAAAATTAGATAAAATGACAGAGGAACAATCTGGTATTATGGGTGGTCTTTATCAATCTCTAAACATTGTCGCAAATGAATATCTAATCAATAACGAAAATGACAATGAGAAATACAGAGAGTTACTCGATAATATTGAAAAGCTCCTAAAAATAGCGTAAAACATCCCCTTTTTAATAAAATAAAATGAAATCATAAGTAATAAATACTTGTGATTTTTTTGTTTGAAAGGAGGTCAGAATTGCCTAGAGATGGAACTAATAACTTAAAGCCAATGAGCGAACGAAGCAAAGATGAAGTAAAGAAGATTGCATCTAAAGGTGGCATAAACAGCGGCAAAGCCAGACGTAAAAAAGCTGACCTCAAAAAAGCATTTGAAACGTTGCTCTCATTGGACGTAACGGATAAAAATATCAAGAAGCAACTTGAAGATATGGGAATGGATGGCAGTAATGAGGCTTTGTTAGCCTTTGCCACATTTCAGCAAGCTGTAAAGGGCAATCAAAAAGCCACAGAAAACATCATCAAGCTAACCAATACAAAAGATAAGTACGACATTCAAGAACAAAGAGAGCGCATTAAATTGCTCAAATTGGATAATAAGGAGCGCACAGAGAATAATAAGATAACTGATGCGCCTATTAACATCATAGATGAGTGGGCTGGTGAAGTAGAGGGGGCGACAGATGACCTTTAATATACAGAAAAATGTCAATCCTCATTTTAAGCCTGTGTGGATTTCCGGATTGCCTTATAACGTATTAAAGGGCGGGCGTAACTCTTTCAAATCGTCTGTAATCGCGTTGAAACTAGTCTATATGATGTTGCGATATATAAAAACTGGAGAGACAGCAAATGTAGTGGTTATTCGTAAGGTTGCTAACACTATTAGAGATAGCGTGTTTAATAAAATCTGGTGGGCTTTAAATCTATTTGGAGTTGGTGATAAGTTTAAAAAGACAGTCAGCCCGTTTCAAATCATCCACAAGAAAACAGGTTCAACATTTTACTTTTACGGTCAAGATGACTTTCAAAAGCTCAAATCTAATGATATTGGTAATCTGATAGCTGTTTGGTATGAAGAAGCGGCAGAGTTTGCAAGCCGAGAAGATTTTGACCAATCTAACGTAACATTCATGCGGCAGAAGCATCCACGCGCTAAATTTGTACAATTCTTTTGGTCTTACAACCCACCACGAAATCCATATAGTTGGATAAATGAATGGTTTGAGGATGTCAAGACTAATGACAATTATCTAGCGCACTCTAGCACTTATCTTGATGATGAATTAGGCTTTGTAACTGATCAGATGCTAGAAGATATAGAACGTATCAAAGAAAATGATTACGACTATTACAGATACTTGTATTTAGGCGAGGCAGTCGGACTAGGTAACAACGTGTATAACATGAGCACGTTTCACGCTATTGAGACTTTGCCGAGTGATGATAAGCTGATAGGTATCTCATTTGCGCTTGACGGAGGACATCAACAGTCAGCAACGGCTGTATGTGCTTTTGGTATCACAGCTAAAGGTAAGGTAATCTTACTTGATACGTGGTACTATTCACCAGCTGGTCAAATTGTCAAGAAAGCGCCCAGCCAGCTATCGCAAGATATTAACAGTTTTATCAATCGGATTGTGGATAAGTATAAAGTACCAGTATTGCAATACACAATCGACAGCGCAGAGGGTGCTTTGCGTAATCAAATGTATCTTGACTTTGCTATCAGATGGCATCCAGTAGCTAAACTCAAAAAGGTAACAATGATTGATAGTTTTCAGTCATTGTTGGCACAAGGTCGCTTTTATTATTTGAATACAGAGAATAACAAGATATTTGTTGAGGAGCATAAGATGTACAGATGGGATGAGAAAACTATCAAATCAGACAATCCTAATGTGATCAAAGAAGATGACCACACATGCGACACCGCGAATATTTTGTATTAGATAATGCTAAAATACTAGGTTTGCGCGTGGGTAACACATAAGGAGGGCAACAATGAGCCTATTAGACAAAATAAAAGACTTTTCTCTTAGACCTTCTTGTGGCAGGACCAGTTGTGAAGGGACTTGTTTTTAATTTTTTAACAGAACGCCATAAACCTTGGTAGAAGATCCTCGTTGTTTCAGGTGGTATGGTTCTGATTATGGTTTCATTGATGTCTCTTTATGATCTGCTTTTTAACGGCGTGCCGCTTTCAGTAACCAATTACCTTGGAGCTTGGTTGACCAATTTTATTGTAGCGTTTCCCTTGAATTTTCTGATTGTTGGACCAATTTCTCGCTTTATTTTAGGTCAACTGCAACAGCAACTTTTTTAATCTTGCTGACGATGAACGTTTGACAATTGGTTCATGGAAATTCTTTATGATATTTATTTAATGGTAAAAAATTTATGTTATAATAGATTTATAAAGGAGGGACAGAGAATGGCTAAACGATTGACAAGAGATGTGCGAAATAAGAAAATTGCGGGTGTCTGTGCAGGTATAGCAAATTATTTTGACATTGATCCTACCATTGTACGACTGATCTGGGGAGTAGCATTTTTTGTATATGGAATCGGTCTAATCCCTTATTTGATTTTGTGGTTTGTCTTGCCAGAAGATGATGGGAATGATGATGTGATATGGAAGTAAGCAATGTTGTTTCAAAAGTGGAAGCATGGAGCTTCTGCTTTTTTCTTGCATTGGATTAGTGTTCAATTTGTGGTATAATAAAATTTATGGCAAGTAAGAAAAATAGTAAAAAAGGTCGGACAACGAGACGACCTACAAAAGCAGAAATGGAGCGGCAAAAAGCCATTCGGAGGATGCTTGCAACTTTCGGTATCGCTTTTTTGCTTCTTTTTGCAGCATTAAAATGGGGTGCCGTTGGAATCACTCTATATAACCTTATTCGATTGTTAGTAGGAAGTTTAGCCTATATGGCTATTATAGCCAGTCTCATTTATCTTTTCTTTTTTAAGTGGGTCAATAAGCATGAAGGGTATAAATCAGGCTTTTTCAGTATTTTTATTGGCTTGCTGCTTATGTTTCAAGCTTATTTTGTAAATGTTTTAAATTTAAAAGGACAGGTTCTAAGTACAACCTTGTCACGGATTTTAACGGATTTGACAGCTGTTAAAGTCAGTGCTTTTGCTGGTGGCGGTTTATTAGGAGCGACACTCTATACTCCTATAGCCTTTTTATTTTCAAATATTGGCACCTACTTTATCGGACTCCTCTTAATATTGCTAGGGGCGCTACTCATCAGTCCATATTCGATTTATGATATTTTTGAAAAATTAAGTGAAACCTATCATACTTGGAGTGAGAAGCGAGAAGCAAAGCGTCAGCAACGTTTTATCGAAAAAGAAGAAAAAGCTGCGCAAGCAGCGATGAATGCTATTCAGGTAGAGCAAGACGAGCCACAAATTGATTCTGAAACGGGAGAAATTTTAGATGATGAGGTCTTAGCTCATACGCCGATTCAGTTTGAAGAAGCAGAGCCAGAAATTTATGATTATGATGAGAGTTTGTCTGAGAAACAACACAAAGAAGAGCAGCAAGATAACACAGATGAAGATGTTGAGGTTAATTTCACACCCAAAGAAAGTTTAGATTACAAACTTCCAACAATCAATTTGTTTGCGCCAGACAAGCCTAAAAATCAATCCAAAGAAAAGAAAATTGTCCACGAAAATATCAAGATTTTGGAAGAAACATTTGCTAGTTTTGGCATTCGTGCTAGCGTTGAACGTGCTGAAATCGGACCGTCTGTGACTAAGTACGAGGTCAAGCCAGCTGTCGGAGTGCGGGTCAATCGCATTTCCAATCTGGCTGACGATTTAGCTCTGGCTTTGGCTGCCAAAGATGTGCGAATTGAGGCACCTATTCCGGGCAAATCTTTAGTCGGAATTGAAGTTCCGAATTCCGAGATTGCGACGGTTACTTTCCGTGAGCTTTGGGAGCAGTCTAAGACAGACGACAAGAAATTACTTGAAATTCCTTTAGGAAAAGCTGTCAATGGCTCTGTTCGGACATTTGATTTGGCAAAGATGCCTCATTTGCTGGTGGCAGGATCGACTGGTTCTGGAAAATCCGTTGCAGTCAACGGCATTATTGCTAGTATTCTCATGAAAGCACGACCAGATGAAGTCAAGTTCATGATGGTTGATCCAAAAATGGTTGAATTGTCTGTCTATAATGATATTCCTCACTTGCTGATCCCTGTTGTGACTAATCCGCGCAAGGCGAGCCGAGCTTTGCAAAAAGTGGTAGATGAAATGGAAAATCGCTATGAGCTATTTTCTAAGGTCGGTGCTCGCAATATTGCAGGTTACAATGCCAAAGTAGCCGAGTACAATGCCAGTCAACCAGAATATAAACAAATTCCTCTTCCCTTGATTGTGGTCATTGTGGATGAGTTGGCAGACCTTATGATGGTAGCCAGCAAAGAAGTGGAAGATGCCATTATTCGCTTGGGACAAAAAGCTCGAGCAGCTGGTATTCATATGATTTTGGCCACTCAGCGACCGTCTGTTGATGTTATCTCTGGGCTCATCAAGGCCAATGTTCCTTCGCGGATTGCTTTTGCTGTCTCTAGCGGAACTGATAGCCGAACGATTCTAGATGAAAATGGTGCCGAGAAACTCTTGGGACGTGGGGATATGCTCTTTAAGCCGATTGATGAAAATCATCCTGTCCGTCTGCAAGGCTCATTTATTTCCGATGAAGATGTAGAGCGCATTGTCACTTTTGTTAAGAATCAAGCCGAAGCAGATTATGATGATAATTTTGACCCAGGCGAAGTATCTGAGAATGACATGGATTCAGGTAGTGAGAGTGAACAAGGAGATCCACTCTTTGAAGAAGCCAAGGCTTTAGTCATCGAGACGCAAAAAGCGAGTGCTTCAATGCTCCAACGTCGATTGTCTGTTGGGTTTAATCGTGCGACTCGGCTCATGGAAGAGCTAGAAGCTGCGGGTGTCATCGGTCCAGCAGAAGGCACCAAGCCAAGAAAAGTTTTATTGAATAACTAAAACTAAATAGGTGTGGTTTAAAAAATGTAACATCCTTTCCCAACAAATTTCTGTTGGGATTTTTTTGTAGCTGTTCTATTTTAAAGTTTTGTAGAAAAGGTATGAAAAATCTCATGTTTTCCAGTTTTATGACTTTTCTATGACCTAAGGATAACTTTTTTGATAGAATACTAATATGATTTGTGAATGGAGGCTATATGTCAGAACAGATATACACAGGGCTTAGCCAATAAAAGGTTGAAGAACGAATTCAAAAAGGCTTAGTCAATAAAGTAATAGTTAGCACGGAAAAAACAACTTGGCAAATCATTCAGTCGAATGTGTTTACTTATTTTAATTTTATATTTTTTGTCCTTGCTATGTTGCTAGTTATTGTACAATCATGGAATAATTTACTTTTTTTACCTATTCTTATTATCAATTCTTTGATTGGAATTGTTCAAGAGCTTAGAGCGCGCAAAATATTGAGCAACATGCAGTTACTTCATCACTATACAGCGATTGCAGTGCGAGACGGTAAAGAAATCCAACTAGAGACAAAAGATTTAGTACAAGATGATATCGTTCTTTTCTCGGCAGGGGACCAAATCTATGCAGATGCTAAGATTGTATCAGGTGAATTGAAAGTCAATGAATCACAGTTGACAGG
Organism: Streptococcus sp. HMSC073A12; assembly: GCF_001812815.1. Taxonomy (NCBI): domain Bacteria; kingdom Bacillati; phylum Bacillota; class Bacilli; order Lactobacillales; family Streptococcaceae; genus Streptococcus; species Streptococcus sp. HMSC073A12. Next base: position 281,440 of record NZ_KV810527.1, read on the forward strand.
AGAAGCGGATGAAATAGCAAAGCAAATAAGTGATACAGTTATGTCAGGCAGTTTTGTCGTATCTGGTAAAGCCTATGCTCGCTTGGAAAAAGTAGGTGATGAATCCTATATCAATCAACTGACGTTGAAAGCAAAAGAAGTCTCTGGAAAAGAAGAATCTGAAATGGTACGTTCGGTCAATAATTTGGTTAAAGTGATTGGATTTTTGATTATTCCTTTAGGGCTTCTTCTATTTTTCCAAAGTTATGTGACCAATCACGAAAGTTTTCAAGTTAGTATTGTCTCCACGGTAGGAGCTATTATTGGGATGATTCCAGAAGGGTTTTATCTTTTGATGACTCTAGCGCTGGCTTTGGGATCAGCTAGTCTAGCAAGACAGCAGGTTTTATTAAACAGTATGAAGGGGATTGAGTCTCTTTCTCGTGTAGATGTTTTGTGTGTAGATAAGACAGGAACCATTACGGAAAATACGATGAAAGTTGCACAAGTACTCTCTGTTCAGCAAGACAAGAATGCTTCGCAGGAAGCTCTTAAACAATATCTGGTAGCAAGTCCAGATGAAAATGAAACGATTGCAGCGATTCGAGACTTTTTTGTTTCAGAAGTAGTAGAAAAGGCTTGGACCGTAGTGAAAACCTTTCCGTTTAGTTCAAAGACCAAGTTTGGTGCTATTTCTTTCAAAGAAGGCAATTTTATTTTAGGTGCTCCAGAGTTTGTATTAAAAGAAAAGTTGGAAGAATATCGCAGCTATTTTCAACAATATGCAGAAAGCGGCTCACGTGTTCTTGTTTTTGCTGAATCAAAAGATCAGCCATTTACAGGTGATTTGACTCAAACAGTAGAACCCCTACTCTTCATCTTATTAGAAAATCCAATTCGAGAAAATGCAGCCGAGACCTTTTCATATTTTGATGTTCAAGGTGTGGAAGTCAAAGTTATTTCAGGAGATAATCCTGTCACAGTTGCTGCAGTGGCTACCAAAGCAGAGATTCCTCATGCTGAAAATTATGTAGATGCGCAAAACTTGGATACTGATGAAAAAATCACTCAAGCAGTTGAAAAATATACGGTCTTTGGTCGAGTGACCCCTCAACAGAAACAAAAATTAGTTCAAGCACTTCAAGCTAATCAACATAAAGTTGCAATGACAGGTGACGGTGTAAATGATATTTTAGCAATGAAGACTGCAGATTGCAGCATTGCTATGGAGTCAGGCAACGGTGCTACCAAACAGATTGCACAAGTTGTTTTGCTGGATTCTGACTTTTCGCATATGCCGCATATTGTGGCAGAAGGACGTAGGGTTGTCAATAACATTCAGCGTTCCGCTAGTTTATTTCTTGTAAAAAATATCTTTTCCATTTCACTAGCTATTTTGTCCAGTTTGTTTGCTTTTACCTATCCTTTGCAAGCATCACAAGTTTCCTTGATTAGTGCGTTCACTATTGGTATACCTGGATTTATGTTAGCTTTGGAGCCCAACAAGCAGCGCATTCGAGGGCGTTTCATAAGAACGGTTTTACAGAATGCGATACCAGCAGCTTTTGTTGATTTATTGGCCGTTTTGATTGTCATGGCTTGTGGTCGGATTTTTCGATTATCTACGCAAGAAGTTGCGACATCATCTGTTATCTTATTAGCAGTGGTTGGTTTCATTATCATCATCAAGCTTATTCAGCCGCTCAATCGAATGAAAACTATTGTCGTACTCTTTAACCTCATCGGCTTAGTGATTTCGGGCTTGTTATTTCACTCTATTTTTTTGTTATCCAAAATCTCACCGATTACCATTATCCTCACAGTCATTCTCTCCTTAATGTTAGAATCACTCATGAGACTGTTCCAATTCATAACAAATAAGTTATTTGCTCTATTTGATAAGTTCTCAACAAAATATTAAATATAAAAATATCGGAAGCAGATGAGTCTGTCCGATATTTTTTATTATTTTGTTAAAAATAAGCCAATCACCATGGCGAGGTAGAGAAAGAAGGTCAAAATAAAACCAGCTCGCCAGAAAAATTTAAAGAACTTAGGATAGTAAAAACTGCGTTTAATTCGAAGAAAGTAGACAGTAATGGCAATTGCTAAGGCAGAAAGGGCTAATGCTAATTCTGGCAAGAAACTGTGGTAGAAAGCTCTATCAGAGATGACATAGAATTCCAACACAAAAAGTGGAAAAGCCAAATCTGCAAAATTCCAGCCAAATCGTTTCAAGCGAAATAATTTAGTAATAATAATGGTTAAAATAATAGTTAAAAAGATAAATAAAATAGATGCGATTTTTAATAATGTCATACACATATTTTACCACAAAAATCGAGAAAAATAGAGAATTTTTTTAGTATTTTTTCTTGCAATTTAGTCGTTTTAGTGTATAATAGAAAGGTATGCAAGAAGCATACTTGTGGGAGGTAAAAATCTTACATTACCGCCAAAACCACAAAGGAGGATTTAAAGATGGCTAAAAAAGTCGAAAAACTTGTAAAATTGCAAATTCCTGCTGGTAAAGCTACTCCAGCTCCACCAGTTGGTCCTGCGCTTGGTCAAGCCGGTATCAACATCATGGGATTCACAAAAGAGTTCAACGCTCGTACAGCTGATCAAGCTGGTATGATTATCCCAGTTGTTATCTCAGTATATGAAGACAAATCATTTACTTTCGTAACAAAGACACCGCCAGCTGCTGTTCTTTTGAAAAAAGCTGCAGGTGTTGAAAAAGGATCAGGTACACCAAACAAAACAAAAGTTGCAACAGTTACTCGTGCACAAGTACAAGAAATTGCTGAAACTAAGATGCCAGATTTGAACGCTGCAAACCTTGAGTCTGCAATGCGTATGATCGAAGGTACTGCTCGTTCTATGGGATTCACTGTTGTTGACTAATCAATAACACCCAAACCCGCAAGACTTCATCATTTCGAGAAGGACGTGGGAGATGAAAATCGATTGAACCACTTACAAGGAGAATAGAAAATGGCTAAAAAAAGCAAACAACTTCGTGCTGCTCTTGAAAAAATCGACAGCACAAAAGCATACAGTGTAGAAGAAGCTGTAGCACTTGCAAAAGAAACAAACTTTGCAAAATTTGACGCAACTGTAGAAGTTGCTTATAACTTGAACATTGATGTGAAAAAAGCGGATCAACAAATCCGTGGTGCAATGGTTCTTCCAAACGGAACTGGTAAAACTCAACGTGTGCTTGTTTTTGCACGTGGTGCAAAAGCAGAAGAAGCAAAAGCTGCTGGTGCAGACTTCGTTGGTGAAGATGACCTCGTTGCAAAAATCAACGGTGGCTGGCTTGACTTTGATGTCGTAATTGCTACACCTGATATGATGGCACTTGTCGGACGTCTTGGACGTATCCTTGGACCACGTAACTTGATGCCAAACCCTAAAACTGGTACTGTAACAATGGATGTTGCAAAAGCAGTTGAAGAGTCTAAAGGTGGTAAAATTACTTACCGTGCAGATCGTGCAGGTAACGTACAAGCTATCATTGGTAAAGTTTCATTTGACGCTGATAAGTTGCTTGAAAACTTCAAAGCATTCCACGATGTGATTGCAAAAGCTAAACCAGCTACAGTAAAAGGAACTTACATAACAAATCTTACTATCACCACTACTCAAGGTGTGGGTATTAAGGTTGATGTTAACTCACTTTAATTTAGAATCTAAAACTCTATCTTCGGATGGAGTTTTTCTTTTGCAAAATCAAAAGCATTGGATTGATGAAATTCATCGCTTTTTTATGCTTTGGATTTTTTGGCGAATACATATTTGAAATAGTAAACGAAAACCAGTAATGTTATATTTTCTTACATATTTTTATAAAAACTATTGCATGAATTTTTGTAAAATATAAAATAATTATTCCTAGTGGGAGGTTTCTCATGCTAACATATAAATCTATATTATATCAAGATAAGCGAGAATATAGCTATATTGATCTCGAAAAAGTTGCATTAGATATGGGTGGAGACTTAGACAATCTTCCTTATTCTATTCGCATATTATTAGAAAGTCTTTTGCGAAAAGAAGATGGCGATGTCGTGAGAAAACATCACATAGAGAATCTAATGCACTATCAAGCTGTTAAACCGAGAGGTGAAGTGCCCTTTAAACCAAGTCGTGTTATTTTACAGGATTTTACGGGAGTACCAGTTGTTGTTGACTTGGCAAGTATGCGCGATGCAGTTGTAACAAATGGGGGAGATCCAGAACTTATCAATCCTGAAATTCCTGTGGATTTAGTCATTGACCATAGTGTGCAAGTTGATTGTTATGGCTGTGAGACTGCTTTGGAAGAAAATATAACAAAATAATTTTCACGTAATAATGAGCGGTATGAATTTTTGAAATGGGCTGAGCAATCTTTTGATAATTATCGTGCAGTTCCACCTGCAACTGGGATTATTCACCAAGTTAATATTGAATTCCTTAGTGATGTTGTTATTGAAAAAGACGGCATGCTTTATCCAGATTCAATGTTTGGAACAGACAGTCATACAACAATGATCAATGGAATAGGGGTTCTTGGCTGGGGAGTTGGAGGAATTGAAGCAGAGGCTGCTATGTTGGGAGAAGCTTCTTATTTTCCAGTTCCAGAAGTGATTGGTGTACGCTTAGTTGGGGAATTGCCTAAGATTACAACGGCAACTGACTTAGCTTTAAAAGTAACACAACGATTACGACAAGAAAATGTAGTTGGAAAATTTGTAGAATACTTTGGGGAAGGACTAGCAACACTTGGTTTGGCAGACCGCGCAACAGTTGCAAATATGGCGCCAGAATATGGAGCAATCTGCGGTTACTTTCCTATTGATGAAGAGACCCTTCATTATATGCGACTAACAAATCGGAAAGAATAACATATTGCGTTAACGAGGCTCTATGTCCAAAAGAATCATTTATTTTATGATGAAAAAGTGGAGCCAATTTATTCAAAAATTGTTGAGATTGATTTGTCCACCATTGTTCCGAGTATTTCTGGTCCCAAACGGCCACAGGATTTAATTGAATTGACAAAGGCTAAGTAAGAATTTCAAGCGAGTCTTATCCGAGAAGTGGGTGTTCGAGGTTTTGGTTTGCCAAGAGAGGAATTGAGGAAAACAGCGACGGTATTGTTTGATGATTATGAAGAAGAGATTAAAACGGGTCATGTCGCTATTGCAGCAATTACTAGTTGTACTAATACCTCCAACCCATATGTCTTAATGGCGGCAGGCTTAGTAGCTAAACGTGCTGTGGAAAAAGGATTACGTGTTTCAAAAACAGTCAAAACGTCACTTGCACCAGGCAGTAAGGTTGTTACGGCCTATTTGAAGGAGAGTGGTCTCCAAGTCTATCTGGACAAATTAGGTTTTAATGTTGTTGGATATGGCTGCACCACTTGCATTGGCAATTCTGGAAATTTGTTACCAGAAGTGGCAAAAGCAATTACGGATACGGATTTACTTGCTAGCGCTGTCCTATCAGGTAATCGGAATTTTGAAGGACGAATCAATCCTTTGGTTAAAGCAAATTTTTTAGCTAGTCCGCCACTGGTGGTCGCTTATGCTTTAGCTGGGAATGCAAATATTGATTTAACAAGTGCACCGCTTGGATATGATAGGAATGGACTACCTGTTTACTTCATGGATCTTATGCCAAATCATGATTTGGTAGCAGACTATGTACAAAAATACGTTACCAGTAGTTTGTTTAAAAAAGAGTATGAGCATGTTTTTACTGATAGTGAAAAATGGAATCAAATTTCAACAACAAAATCGAAAATCTATCATTGGAATCAAGCCTCTACTTATATACAAAATCCTCCTTACTTTGATGGCTTGGAAGATGATACAAACATTCAAACGTTGAAAAATCTAGCTGTTTTAGCAAAATTTGGAGATACGATTACGACAGATCATATTTCTCCAGCAGGAAATATTGCTAGAAATAGTCCAGCAGCATCATATCTAGAGGAACATGGTGTAAGCTATCAAGACTTTAATTCTTATGGTAGTCGTCGCGGGAATCATGAAGTGATGATGAGAGGCACCTTTGCCAATATTCGGATAAAAAATGAACTAGCAGCTGGAAAACTTGGTGGTTATACAAAGTATAAGGGTGAACTGATGCCGATTTATGAAGCTGCTATGTGTTATAAGAAAGAAAAAGTGGATACGATTATTTTGGCAGGTCGAGATTATGGTATGGGTTCTAGTCGTGATTGGGCAGCTAAAGGAGCAAATCTTTTAGGTGTTAAAGTGGTTTTAGCTGAAAGTTTTGAAAGAATTCATCGTTCCAATTTAGTCATGATGGGCATTCTTCCTCTTCAATATTTGGACGGCGAAAATGCTCAAAATATTGGATTAACTGGAAAAGAAATATTTGATATTCAATTGCCGAAAGAGCCACAGGTAGGGCAAGTCATAACGGTTATTGCAAAAGAAGGCGATCGAATCACACGATTTAAAGCACGTCTTCGTTTTGATGCAGATGCGGATATTCGTTATTATGAAAATGGGGGAATTTTACCAATGGTGGTTAGAAAGAAATTGCAAGAGGTAAAACAATGACACAAAGCAATGGTTTAAAAGATACGATTGCCTGTGAGACTCGTATCAGTCAGATTATAGATGATACTCTTTCTTATGCAGTCTATAATATTTCAGAATTGATGGAGAATAATGCAAGTTTTGAAGAAGTCATTTACCTACTTTGGAATTTACATTTGCCAACTCAGATTGAATTGAAACATTTTGTGAACGATTTACGTGCCAACTATGCCCTTAGTGATGCGGTGGAACAATGTATTCTCATCCAGTCGCGCAAGCATCTGCATCCAATGAGTGTATTGCGTTCTACAGTTAGTCTTTTAGGAGTCTATAATATCCATGCCGAAGAGACGTCTCTAGAAGCAACTTATGAACAAAGTATTCAATTGATGGCTAAGATTCCAACGATTATTGCAACATTTACAAGGTTGAGATTGGGACAAACTCCGATTGAACCGAGAAAAGATTTAGGATTTGCGGCGAACTTTTTATATATGTTAAATGGGCAGGAACCAACAGAATTAGAAATTCAAGCTTTCAATCGTGCTTTGGTTCTTCATGCAGATCACGAGTTAAATGCTTCAACTTTTGCAGCGCGGGTCTGTGCTTCCACTTTAACCGATATTTATTCTTGTGTGACGGCGGCAATCGGCGCTTTAAAAGGGTCACTTCATGGAGGTGCCAACGAATGCGTCTTTGACATGTTAAAGGAAATTAAAGCAGAGGGAGATACGAATGCATATTTGGATCGAAAATTAGCCTCACATGAAAAAATCATGGGCTTTGGTCATCGTGTTTATAAAACACAGGATCCTCGTGAAAAATATTTGCGAGAAATGGCAGAGGAATTGACAAAGGGAACAGAAAAAGAAATTTGGTACCAGATTTCAGAAGAAATCGAACGTTATATGAAGCACACCAAGCATTTAATACCGAATGTAGATTTTTACTCAGCAACGGTTTATCATGTTTTAGGTATTGACAGTAGTATCTATACATTGATTTTTGCAATGAGTCGGGTGTCTGGCTGGATTGCCCACATTCAAGAACAGCGCAAAAATAATAAGTTGATTAGACCTCGCTCTCATTATGTTGGCGCTCAAAATTTACATTATATTCCTATTGGGAGGAGATAAAATGGCAGAAAGAATTCGTCTTGTGAATAAGCAGTTGCTAGTTCCAGATAATCCCATTATCCCTTATATCGAAGGTGATGGAATTGGGCACGACATTTGGAAAGATGCACAGCTTGTCTTGGATAAAGCGGTGGAGATAGTTTATGGAAGCAGTAGAAAGATTTTTTGGAAAGAGATATTGGCGGGAGAAAAAGCCTTTCGTTTGACAGGAGAATGGTTGCCAGAAGAGACTTTAACGACAATTCAGCATCATTTGGTTGCGATTAAAGGTCCTATTACAACTCCTGTTGGTGGTGGCATTCGTTCTTTAAATGTTGCCTTTCGTCAAGAACTAGATCTCTACGCTTGTGTACGTCCCGTACGGTATTTTGCGGGCGTTCCTAGCCCACTACGACATCCTGAAAAGACGAATATGACAATTTTTCGTGAAAATACCGAAGATATTTATGCAGGAATTGAATGGGAAGGTGAGTCTGATGAGGCTCAACAAGTGATACAATTTTTACAAAAGGAAATGGGAATTGATAAAATTCGTTTTCCGAAGACGAGTGCTATTGGCATTAAACCAATTTCACGCCAAGGAAGTGAACGGTTGATTCGTGCAGCGATTCATTATGCTCTATCTGCCAATGTAAAAAACGTAACTCTGGTTCATAAAGGGAATATCCAAAAATTTACAGAAGGTGGTTTCAGAAAATGGGGCTATGAGCTTGCAGAGAAGGAGTTTGCAAAGGAATTAGTAGCTGGAAAATTGATTGTGACAGATGTGATTGCAGATAATTTTTTACAACAAATTCTATTAAATCCTGAAAAATTTCAAGTAGTAGCTTTGACAAATTTGAATGGGGATTATGTTAGTGATGCTCTGGCTGCTCAAGTCGGCGGCATTGGTATTGCTCCTGGAGCTAATATCAATTATGAAACAGGTCATGCTATTTTTGAAGCAACGCATGGAACGGCTCCTGATATCGCAGATCAAAATAAAGCAAATCCTTGTTCACTTTTATTGTCTGCCTGCATGATGTTTGATTACATTGGATGGTCCGAAGCTGCGCAAGTTATTATAAAAGCAATTGAAAAAGCGTTAGCACTTCAAAAGATGACAGATGATTTTGCTAGTCAGATAGAAGGTGTCCCTGCGCTTTCAACGAGTGATTTCACTCAGGTTTTATTAGATTTTTTAGCTTAGGTTCTGATTTTTACACATGAAACAAACGGCAAAGAAGCTGAGACAAAAGTTTCTGATTTCAATATTCGTTGCATAATGAATGAACGACACCATAGCTGGTTGCTCAAATAGCGTAGCAAACTATCTTCTCCCTTTTATCGAAATTTTTATTTTTTAAAGAATTTGACTATATAAAAATCTCAAAATATGGTAAAATAGTACAGATAAAATAAGGAGAATAAAAATGGTAGCCCCGAAATATAAACGTATTTTAATCAAATTATCAGGTGAAGCTCTTGCTGGTGAGAAAGGTATTGGAATTAACATTTCAACCGTTCAAAAAATGGCAGAGGAAATCAAGGAAGTACATGATTTGGGTATTGAAATTGCCCTTGTTATCGGCGGTGGGAATCTCTGGCGTGGAGAGCCTGCGGCAGAAGCAGGAATGGATCGTGTGCAGGCTGATTACACAGGAATGTTAGGAACAGTCATGAACGCTCTGGTTATGGCTGATTCCCTTCAACAAGTGGGGGTGGATACGCGCGTACAAACAGCGATTGCGATGCAGCAAGTAGCAGAACCTTATATTCGTGGACGCGCTCTGCGACACTTGGAAAAAGGACGTATCGTTATCTTCGGTGCTGGAGTTGGTTCTCCCTACTTCTCAACAGATACAACAGCTGCCCTTCGCGCGGCTGAGATTGAAGCTGATGCGATTCTGATGGCAAAAAATGGTGTAGATGGTGTTTATAACGCTGATCCGAAGAAAGATAAGACTGCGGTGAAATTTGATGAATTAACCCACCGTGACGTGATTAACAAAGGTCTTCGTATCATGGATTCAACGGCTTCTACTCTTTCAATGGATAATGACATTGACCTTGTTGTCTTTAATATGAACGAACCTGGTAATATCAAACGCGTTGTCTTTGGTGAGCAAATCGGAACAACCGTTTCAAATAATGTAGAAAAAGAAGAGGAATAAGTTATGGCAAATGCAATTGTAGAAAAAGCGAAAGAAAGAATGACACAATCACACCAAAGTTTAGCGCGTGAATTTGGTAGCATTCGTGCTGGTCGTGCGAATGCCAGCCTTTTGGATCGGATTTCAGTTGAGTATTATGGAGTGGAAACTCCACTTAATCAAATCGCGTCTATCACGATTCCTGAAGCGCGTGTCCTTTTGGTGACGCCGTTTGACAAATCTTCTATCAAAGATATTGAGCGCGCACTCAACGCTTCTGATCTTGGTATTACCCCTGCGAGTGACGGTACGGTTATTCGTTTGGTCATTCCCGCTTTGACAGAAGAAACTCGCCGTGATCTTGCTAAGGAAGTGAAGAAAGTCGGTGAAAATGCTAAAATTGCTATTCGTAATATCCGCCGTGACGCCATGGATGAAGCAAAAAAGCAAGAAAAAGCAAAAGAAATTACTGAAGATGAATTGAAAACACTTGAAAAAGATATTCAAAAAGTGACAGATGAGGCTGTTAAGCATATTGATGATATGACTGCCAGCAAGGAAAAAGAATTGATTGAAGTGTAAGCTTTTCTCTGTATGTAGTAAAAAATAGAAAGCAAGGAGGGTGGGACGAAATCAGTCGTTTCCTAGAAACTTGACTCTTCGCAAAGTTGAGTAGGGCTGTAAAAGTTGATTTATCAACGAGTTAGAACCCACTCAGCAGTGATTGATTAGGCACTAAAGTGCCAAATAATTGTGTATGAGAAACTCTAATTGACTAAAGTCAACGTAGTTTCTCCAAATCACTACGTCTTAGAATGATAACTATATAAACAAAGGAAGCTGAACACTTTTGTTCCAGCTTCTTCTTTTGAAGTAGGAAGAAAGTTTCATATCCGCTTCGAACGATAGAAAGATGAAAAATGAATACAAATCTTGCAACATTTATAACAGGTCTTGTAACCGATGAAAATAATCGTTTTTACTTTGTTCAAAAAGATGGGCAGACATATGCTTTAGCTAAAGAAGAGGGGGAGCATCAACTGGGCGAATCGGTCAAGGGCTTTGCCTACAGCGACATGAAGCAGAAACTTCGCTTGACGACTCTTGATGTAACAGCGACCCAGACGACTTTTGGCTGGGGAACAGTGACGGATGTTCGTAAGGACTTAGGTGTTTTTGTTGACACAGGACTTCCAGATAAGCAAATTGTAGTGTCTCTTGACATTTTGCCAGAAATAAAAGAACTTTGGCCTAAAAAAGGCGATTGCCTCTATATCCGTCTGGATGTGGATAAAAAAGACCGCATTTGGGGGCTTTTGGCCTACCAAGAAGATTTCCAGAAATTAGCTCGTCCAGCTTATAATAATATGCAAAATCAAAATTGGCCGGCTATTGTTTATCGTTTGAAGTTATCTGGAACCTTTGTCTATCTGCCTGAAAATAACATGCTGGGCTTTATCCATCCCAGCGAGCGCTATGCTGAGCCGCGTCTGGGCCAGGTATTGGATGTGCGTGTCATTGGTTTTCGTGAGGTGGATAGGACTTTGAACCTTTCGCTCAAACCACGCTCTTTTGAAATGCTGGAAAATGATGCTCAGATGATCCTGACTTATCTGGAGACTAACGGTGGCTTCATGACCTTGAATGATAAGTCAGCTCCAGAGGATATTAAGGCGACTTTCGGCATTTCCAAGGGACAGTTTAAAAAAGCCCTGGGTGGCCTCATGAAAGCTGGTAAGATTAAACAGAACGCGACTGGGACGGAGTTGATTTAAAAAGAAAATGCTTGTTGTCAATTGAAACAAGCATTTGTTTTTTGTACAATAGAGAGTAGTAAGAAAATGAAGGAATGAATATGGCGAAACATAATAATGAAGCGAGTCAGAGAGCAGAGTTGCACCGAAAAATATGGGCAATTGCTGATGATGTAAGGGGGGCAGTCGATGGATGGGATTTCAAGCAGTATGTACTCGGAATTCTTTTCTATCGTTTTATCTCAGAAAACATGTCTGCTTATTTTGATAAAGCGGAGCATGAAGCGGGTGATTTGGACTTTCGTTATGCAGACTTGAGTGATGAGGAAGCAGAAGAAGATTTTCGTCCAGATACAGTTGAGGACAAAGGTTTTTTCATCCTTCCCAGTCAATTATTTGAAAATGTTGTGAGGCATGCTGCTGAAAATGATGATCTGAATATAGAGTTGGATCAAATTTTCAAAGACATTGAAGCATCTGCGATAGGTTTTAAGTCAGAAGAAGATATTAAGGGCTTATTTGATAATTTGGATACCCGCAGTAATATCCTGGGAGGAACAGTAAAAGAAAAAAATAAACGTCTTTCGGATATTTTAAATGGTATTAATAGTATTAATTTTGGAAATTTTGAAGAAAATGATATTGATGCCTTTGGGGATGCTTATGAGTTCTTGATTTCCAACTATGCCAGTAACGCAGGGAAAAGCGGGGGTGAATTTTTTACACCACAGACAGTATCTAAACTGTTAGCTCGACTAGTCATGGTCGGCAAGGACAAGATTAATAAGGTCTATGACCCGACCTGTGGTTCGGGCTCACTCTTGCTTCAGATGAAAAAACAATATGAAGAACACATCTTGGAGGACGGTTTCTTTGGTCAAGAAATCAATATGACCAACTATAACTTAGCTCGCATGAATATGTTCTTGCATAATATTAACTATAATAGTTTCAATATAAAGAGAGGGGACACACTTTTAAACCCTCAGCATCTGGAAGAAAAGCCTTTTGATGCCATCGTGTCGAACCCACCCTATTCTGTCAAATGGGTGGGGGATGGAAATCCGACCCTTATCAATGATGATCGTTTTGCACCAGCTGGCAAGTTAGCACCCAAGTCAAAAGCTGACTTTGCCTTTATCATGCATAGTCTCAATCATTTGTCCAATAAAGGTCGGGCAGCTATTGTTTGTTTCCCAGGTATTTTCTATCGTGGGGGTGCTGAAAAGACCATTCGTCAGTATCTAGTAGATAACAATTTTGTTGAAGCAGTCATTGCTCTTCCAGATAATCTCTTCTTTGGAACTTCTATCGCAACTACGATTTTAGTTCTGGCGAAGAATAAACTGGAAAACAAGACACTCTTTATTGATGCAAGTAAGGAATTCAAAAAAGAGACCAACAACAATGTCTTGACCGATAGCAATATCGAACATATTGTCGAATTATTCTCTAATTATCAAAATGTTGACTATAAATCTGCTCTTGTTGATAATGATGTGATTGGTTCAGAGCAGGATTACAATCTGTCCGTATCAACATATGTGGAACAAGAAGACACACGTGAGAAAATTGATATTGATGTGCTCAATAAAGAAATCGCTGAGACTGTTGCCAAGATTGACCACTTGCGTGCAGAGATAGATAAGATTGTAGAGGAATTGAGCCATGGCAAATGATGTGATTCTCTATAGAACAGATGACGGAGAGTCCGCTATTGAGCTTCACTTAGATAATGGAACAGTCTGGCTGACCCAACAAGAACTAGCTGAACTCTTTCAGACTTCCAAGCAAAATATTAGTAAACATATCAAGGCTATCTTTGATGATGGTGAATTATCGGAAGAGGCAACTGTCAACTATAAGTTGACAGTTCAAAATGAGGGGAATAGAAGTGTTCAGCGAAATGTTGCCTACTATAATCTCGATATGATTTTGGCGATTGGTTATCGTGTTCGTTCCTCTCGTGGCATCCAGTTCAGACACTATGCTTCGACAGTTTTGAAAGAGTATCTGATCAAGGGCTTTGCTATGGATGATGAGCGCTTGAAAAACTTGGGTGGAGGCTCTTACTTTAAAGAACTCCTGGAAAGAATCCGAGACATTCGCTCAAGTGAAAAAGTCTTTTACCGTCAGGCCTTGGATCTTTTTGCGACATCAAGTGACTACAATGCAAATTCACCAGAGGCAAAGAAATTCTTTGCGACGGTGCAAAACAAGATGCATTATGCCATTCACCACAATACTGCGAGTGAACTCATTTATAACCGTGTTGATAGTGAAAAGGAGTTTATGGGCTTAACCACTTTTAAGGGAGACCTTCCTACTCTATCTGAAGCAAAAGTTGCAAAGAACTATCTGACAGAAAAGGAACTCCGTGGGCTTAATCAGCTTGTATCAGGATACCTAGACTTTGCGGAAAGACAGGCAGAGCGAGAAGAAGTCATGACTATGGCTGACTGGGTGACACATGTAGACCGTATCCTTCTGGCTACTGGAGAAGCCTTGCTGGACAATAGTGGTTCTATCTCTCGTGAACAGATGAAGCAGAAGGTAGATAAGGAATATAAGAGCTACCAAGTCAAGACCCTCAGTCAAGTTGAAAAAGATTACCTCAAAGAAATTAAAAGCATTGAAAATCTAGCCAAGGAAGGAGGTAAGTGATGAACATCCTAGAAGAAATACAAAACTGTCCTGTTGAATGGAAAGAGTTGGGGGAAGTGGTTGATACTGTGACAAGTCCAGTAAAGTTAACTAAAAAGGAGTATCAAGTAACAGGAAGAATACCAATTGTTGATCAGGGTGAACAATTCGTAGCAGGTTATACAGATAATGAAAAATATCTTGAAAAATATGAATATATCATTTTTGGAGATCACTCAGAGCATATAAAATATGTAGACTTTGCTTTTGTTCAAGGAGCAGATGGTTTAAAAATATTGAAACCTAAAAGTGACATAAAAGCAAAATATATATACTATTGCTTTTGTAACTTTTATAAGAAAGAAGGGAGCTATAAAAGACATTGGAGTAAAGCAAGAACTACTCAAATACCAATCCCTCAAAGTGAAGAAATCCAAGAAAAAATCGTGCAAATACTTGACAAATTCACTGATTATGTTACAGAATTGACCTCAGAATTGACCTCACGTAAAAAGCAATATTCTTTTTATCGAGATAAACTTTTATCATTTGAGCATGAGGTTTATCAGGTTGAGTGGAAGAGGTTAAATGAGTTTCTTAAAAAAGGGAAAGGAACTAAAATTACAGCTAGTCAGATGAAATTACTTCACAAAGAAGGTGCGCCAATCCGTATCTTTGCAGGAGGAAAGACTTACGCTGATGTGAACTATGGAGATATTCCCGATAAAGATATTCATACAGAAGAGGCAATTGTTGTAAAATCTCGTGGAATTATTGATTTTGAATACTGTACAGAACCATTTAGTTTTAAAAATGAATTTTGGTCATACAGTTCAGACAATGAAAATATCAACTTAAGATATATCTATCATTACTTAGTTCATAATAAAGAACATTTTCAAAACATCGCTAATAATATGCAGATGCCACAAATTTCTAGTAATGATACTGAAAAATTCAAAATCCCAGTCCCCTCCCTCGAAATCCAATCTCGTATTGTTCAAGTTTTAGACAACTTTGATACGGTTTGTAATGACTTCAACATCGGACTACCTAAGGAGATTGAACTACGTCAAAAACAGTACGAATATTTCCGAGATAAACTCTTGACATTCATCGCCGAAGGCGTGTACACTGAGAGTAGAGTAGAGTAGAGTAGAGGAGTGGGACAACTCTGCAATTATCAAACTTTTACAGTGGGTATTTGGTCCAATTCGAGTGGAGTTGGGAGCGATTTGTGAATTTGTAAGAGGAAATGGACTTCAGAAGAAAGATTTTACCGAAATTGGGAAATCTGTTATTCACTACGGACAAATTTACACTAGATACGATTTTACAGTCGTTGAAACTCTTTCTAAAACTAGTGAAATAGTGTTCAAAAAGTTAAAAAAAGCCAATCCTAATGATTTGATAATGGCAACAACATCTGAAAATGTTGAAGATGTTGGGAAATCGATTGTTTGGGAAGGAAAAGAAGAGATTGGAATTTCTGGAGATAGTTATATCATTCAAACGAATCAAAACTCACGTTACTTAAATTATTGGTTCCGGTCTACATCTTTTCAATCTCAAAAGGAAAGAAAAGTAACTGGAACAAAAGTTATTCGTATCAATTCGAAGGAGATGGAAAAATTTGAAATTGTTCTTCCACCTCTCACTGAACAAAAAAGAATCGTCTCCATTCTTGACAATTTTAACACCCTAACCAACTCTCTTTCTGAGGGTCTTCCAAAAGAAATCGAACTAAGACAGAAACAGTATGAATACTGGCGGGAACAATTATTAAACTTTACTAGATAAATATCTTCAATCATCTTGAGAAAGAATCTCAATTAATACAATAAAAGGAAGCAGACTATGGTTGATTATTCAAAAGTGCATGAAGTAATTGCGGAAACAAATGAAGGGATTCTCTTGGCTGAGTATCAACCAGAGTATCGCACGGATAGAGAGTATCAGTCAGAAGCAGATTTAGAAAATCGGTTGATTTCTGATTTAGTAAATCATCTCAACTACGAACGCTTAAATATTCATACACCTAAAGAGCTTTTAGCAAATGCCAAGCTCCAAATTGAAAAACTTAATAAGGTAACCTTTACGGAGACTGAGTGGAATCGCTTTGTAGTGGAGTATCTGGACTGTCCCAATGAAGGACTAGTTGAAAAAACACGAAAAATCCAAGAAAATCATATCTACGACTTTGTCTTTGATGATGGACGGATTAAAAATATTTTTATCCTTGATAAGAAAAACATTCACAACAACAGCATGCAGGTCATCAATCAAGTGACCCAGGTGGGGAGTCATACCAACCGTTATGATGTGACCATCCTAGTAAACGGCCTCCCTTTAGTTCAGATTGAATTAAAGAGACGTGGAGTTAGTCTGCAAGAAGCCTTTAATCAGGTTCACCGTTATAGCAAGGAAAGCTTCAATAGCGAAAATTCTTTATACAAATACATTCAGATTTTTGTGATTTCGAATGGGACTTATACACGCTACTTTGCAAATACGACTGCTCAAAATAAAAATCACTATGAGTTCACCTGTGAGTGGGCAGACCGCAAGAATAAAACAATCCACGACCTAGAAGACTTTACTGTCACTTTCTTAAGTAAGCGAGTCCTTTTGGAAGTTTTGACCAAGTATTGTGTTTTTGATGCTGATAATACCTTGCTCATCATGCGCCCTTATCAGATAGCAGCAACTGAGAGTATTTTGCGCAAGATTCATTCTTCCAATGAAATGAAGAACTTTGGCACTATCAATGCTTGTGGCTATATCTGGCATACAACGGGGTCAGGAAAAACTTTGACTAGCTTTAAGACTGCGCGCTTGGCAACAGAGTTGGACTACATTGACAAAGTGATTTTTGTGGTCGATAGAAAAGACCTTGACTATCAGACCATGAAGGAGTATCAAAAATTCCAGCCAAATTCAGTCAATGGTAGCAACAATACCAAAGAGCTTCAACGAAGTATCGAAGAAAATGATGATCGAATCGTTGTCACAACCATTCAAAAGTTAAATAAATTTATAACTGCGAATCCAAACCATGAAATCTATAGTAAAAAATGTGTTCTAATCTTTGATGAATGTCATCGCTCTCAGTTTGGGAAGGCGCAAAAGCGTATTAAGAAGGCTTTTAAACAGTATGCTCTATTTGGCTTTACAGGAACACCGATTTTCCCAGAAAATAGCTTGACGGGTGAAACGACACAAGAAGTCTTTGGAGAACAACTTCATAACTACGTTATCACAGATGCTATTCGAGATAAAAAAGTATTGAAGTTCAAGGTTGACTATAACTATATCAAGCCTGAAATCAATAAATATAGAGACGCAGAAAAGGCAGTCGGTCAAGAGCTTGATGAGAAGAAACTCAAAAAGATGGAGAAAGAACTTCTTCTCCATCCAGAGCGGATAGCGACAATCACTGACTACCTGTTGAGAGTTTATAATACCAAAACGCACCGAAATCAACACTATACCCATAAACAAAAACAGATGTCTGGATTTAACGCCATGTTAGCAGTACAAAGTATTGAAGCTGCTAAGTTATACTATGACGAACTCCATCGACAACAAGCAGCTTTACCAGAGGCTAAGCGTTTGAAAGTTGCTACCATCTTTAGCTTTGCACCTAACGAAGAACAGTCTGCTTATGGGGAAATTCAAGACGAAGAGCTAGAACCTCAAGATACAGCTATGCCTCTATCTTCTAAAGAGTTTCTTTCTAGGGCGATTGATGACTATAATCACATGTTCAAGACCAACTTCTCAACCGATGGTAAAGAGTTTCAAAATTACTATCGTGACCTTTCTAAACGAGTTAAGTCCAAGGAAGTGGACCTTCTAATTGTAGTGGGAATGTTCTTGACGGGATTTGATGCTCCGACTATGAATACTCTCTTTGTCGATAAAAACCTACGTTATCATGGTTTGATTCAGGCATTCTCGAGAACCAATCGAATTTTTAATAAGGTTAAACCTTTTGGAAATATTGTTTGTTTCCGTGATTTAGAAAAGGCTACGCAAGAAGCTATTAAGACTTTTGGAGACACAAATAAGCTTGAAATTATCTTAGAAAAAAGCTTTAGTGAATACATGGATGGTTTCGTGGATCAAGTAACGGGTATCGAGGTCAAAGGATATGCAGAAGTCTGTCGGGAAATTCTTGAGAGATTCCCAAATCCACAAGAAATTAAAACAGAAAATGATAAAAAAGAGTTTGTCAAGCTATTCGGTGAATTGCTGAAACTAGACAATGTTCTCAGAAACTACGATGAATTCCAAGAGTTAGACAAACCAATCTCAGAAGGATATCTCCAAGATTTGAAGAGTGCTTATGTAGAAATTCGAGATGAATTCTTAAACCTTAAAAACTATGGAAAGAGCAAAGATTTAGAGGTTGACCTTTCAGATGTTGAATTTGAAATTGAACTCTTAAAAACAGATGAGATTAATCTAGATTATATTCTGGCATTGATTGTTGAAAAATCTAAGAATTCTGAGTCCAAAGAGGCAATGAAAGCAGAAGTTAGTCGTGTGATTCGTTCTAGTATTGATATTCGTGCCAAAGAAGAGTTGGTTATTGGATTTATCAATGATACTGATTTAGCGAATCTGAAAGATCATGATGAGATTATCAATGCATTCTATGCTTATGGTAAAGAACGTAAAGCAGTCGCTATTCGTGAATTGGCAGAGTCTGAAAAGCTAGTAGATGGCTATCAATTATTCATTGATCGGGCGATTCAACGGGGCTATGCGGAAAATAGTGGAACAGATTTGGATGAAATCATTCCACCAACCTCTCGTCGTAAGGGAGCTCGAGAGTTGAAAAAACAGCAAATTCTTGTTAAAGTTCAGCACTTAGTTGAGATTTATAAAGGTATTTAATTTAATAGAATAAACAACACGTGAAGAGAGAAACGTAAATTTATAAAAGGAGATCATGGTGTTAGCGATTGAAGAGTGCAAAGCTGTAAATCTGACAAATCTACCTAGTTTGACGATTTTGACTGGTGATGATACAGGGCAATTTGAATTGATGAAATCACAATTTTTACGTCAAATTCAATACGATGCTGCAGATTTAAATATGACTTACTTTGATATGAAAGAAGCCGTTTATCCAGATGTGGAGATTGATCTAGTGAGTTTGCCCTTCTTTTCTGAAGAGAAGATCGTCATTTTGGATCATTTTTTGGATGTGACAACAGCTAAAAAATGCTATTTGACGGATGATGAGCTAAAATCTTTTGAGCAATATTTGGAAAATCCTGCAGATACGACAAAATTAGTCATTTTTGCAGAAGGGAAGTTAGACAGTAAACGGCGAATTGTAAAATTGCTCAAGCGAGATGGTAAAATTTTTGAAGCAAGTGAGCCAAAAGAGCAGGAGCTGCGGGCATACTTTAGTAAGTTGGCTCAGGAACAAGGATTAGAATTTAGTTCACCAGTTTTCGAGGAATTGTTTGTCAAATCCGGCTTTGATTTTAGTGAAATTAGTAAAAACTTAGCTTTTTTAAAGGATTATAAAAAAGATGGCATCATTACAAGCGATGACATTGCTGAAGCAATTCCAAAAACTTTACAGGATAATATTTTTGATCTTACCCAGATGATTTTGCATCAAAAGGTAGATGCGGCAAGAAGTCTGGTGCGAGACTTGACATTGCAAGGTGAAGATGAAATTAAGCTGATTGCGATTATGTTGGGACAGTTTCGTATATTTGCACAAGTGAAAATCCTCTTTGAAAATGGACGTAATGAAAGTCAGATTGTAGCAGACTTGTCCAGTTATTTAGGACGAAAGGTGAATCCTTTTCAAATCAAATATGCTTTGCGTGATGTGCGATCTTTACAGCTTGATTTTCTAAAAAAAGTACTTGCTTGCTTGATTGAAACCGATTACCAAATCAAGTCTGGAGTTTATGAGAAAAGTTACTTATTTGACTTGGCTTTGTTAAAGATTGCTACCCACAACTTATAAGCAAATAAGTTGAAAATTTTGTAGCTCTACGTTATCATTTTCATATAAACTGAAAAAGGGGAACAAACCAATGGCAATTATTTTACCTGATCTACCTTATGCTTACGACGCTTTGGAACCATATATTGACGAAGAAACGATGCACTTGCATCATGACAAACACCACAATACTTATGTCAATAATGTAAATGCAGCTCTGGCAAAACACCCTGAAATCGGTGAGGATTTGGAGCAACTTTTGTCAGATGTGGCAACTATTCCAGCGGATATTCGTCAAGCTGTTATCAATAACGGTGGTGGTCATCTCAACCATGCTCTTTTCTGGGAATTGATGACACCAGAAAAGACAGAGCCATCAGCAGCATTAGCAGCAGACCTTGAAGCAACATTTGGTTCATTTGATGACTTCAAAGCAGCATTTACAACAGCTGCGGCAAGTCGCTTTGGTTCAGGTTGGGCTTGGCTGGTGGTCAATAATGATGGTAAATTAGAAGTGACTTCAACTGCTAATCAAGACACACCAATCTCTGAAGGGAAAACACCAATTTTAGGAATTGATGTTTGGGAACATGCTTATTATGTGAAGTACCGCAATGTTCGTCCAGATTACATCAAAGCATTCTTCTCAGTCATCAACTGGAATAAGGTTAATGAATTGTACGCAGCAGCAAAATAAGGTGTGCAATGAGATAGAAAAAACGAATCTGATTAGGTTCGTTTTTTTCTGTTATAGTAAAATTACCTATAAATTCCTTCCAAATAAAACCAGATTTGTTGTTTGAAGAATTTCAGAGAATGATCGTTTGTTCTGTCAATCACACCAAAAACGAGATAGTGATTTTTAAATAATAGCTCATAATCAATATTTTCTCCGACAATAATAATTTTTCCTCCTGTAGAATTATCTTACCATATAATATGATGTATGGATGAGCAAAATCTTAAATAGTCGTCATATGTACTGAACGATATTTTTGACCATTCAGGACATCAGAATTACCATTCAGGATTTTCCGGAAATTTTTTATAAAAAGTTGATAAAATGAGAATGTAACGTTACAAAAATAAATTATAGAAAAGAGGAATATCTATGAATCATTTAACATTTAGATAATTGTCGGAACAAGACTTAGCCAACTATAACGGTGGTGGATACACTTTTGAAGCATATCGTGGTGAGTTTCCGCCACCATCATATTATAGCCAAGCATTAAGCCCACAAGCTTTACACGCACGTATGACTGCATGGGCATATGGAGTTCGTCCATAATTAAAATCAGGAGACGTGATGAAGAAACTAGCATGTTCATTTATTTTTCTAATATTTTTCACTATTTTGCTAGCTGGCTTTCCGGAAACAGTAGCGCTTCATATTGCTATTTTGTTTAAGTGGAATTTAGATGCAGTTGGTGTGATGGTGTTGGTTCAAGAGATTTTGTTGCTATTCTTCATCATTTATCTCTTGAAACGAGCAAATTTATATTCTATTTTTAAAAAGAAAAAGATCCGTAGAGGAGATATACTAGGGTTGCTTGCTTTGTGTTTTATATTTTACTTCTTAACGCATATTAGACAAGAGCTGGTGCAGTATATGGCTCGGACAACCATGAATGCAAAACTTTATAGTAAGGTTGGTATTTGGACTGGGGGTAAACTATTTGAGATTTGTAGCGTTTTGATAACAATGTTGATTTCTCCAATAATTGAGGAACTCTTTTACCGAGGTTATGTCATGTCTCGTATTTTTGTTAAGTCAAAATATTATTTAGATGTCTTATTTTCAGCTAGTCTGTTTGCATTGGGGCATATGGTCTTACTTCAAAGAGATTGGGTCAATCTCAGCTTTTATTTCTTAAGTGGGTTTGCAATGTCTCTATTTTATCGTTATTGTAAAAATATACGACTCCAGATTTTCTTTCATATATCATGGAATGTATATACTTTTATAGCTTCTATTTGGTATATCATTTATAATTGGATTTATTTTCATTTCTTTTTTTAATAGGTGAAAACAAGTTGATAGGTATTAGCTTGTTTATTTTTGTTTAATTATTTTGAATATACAAAATATTCTTTCATTTTATTTTTGTGAATTTCTTATTCTTTTTATATAATAAATTATATGATAGGGAGAATCATGAAAGGAATATTTTTATATTAGAAGATAACATTGTGCAACAATATCGCATTGAAACGATTATTAAAGAGATTCTAGAAGAACATCATCTACAATATCACAATTTTGAAGTCTTTGGAAAACCTAAACAATTACTAGAAGCCATATCTGAGAAGGGAAGCCATCAGGTTTTCTTTTTAGATATTGAAATAAAAACCGAAGAAAAAAGGGCTTAGATGTTGCCAAAAAGATACGCGAAATAGCTCCTTATGCAGTCATCGTGTTTGTAACCAGTCATTCTGAATTGATGCCCACTGCTTTTCGACTACAGGTTGCTGCTCTTGATTATATCGACAAATCTTTATCCAATAAAGCCTTTAAAGCACGGATAGAAACTGCGTTGTTTCACGCTAATAGTATGACGGGAAAAGGACTGGCGGATGACTCCTTTATTTTTGAGTCTCCTAATGCACAGATTCAAGTTCCATTTAAAGACATCCTTTATATAGAAACTTCGTCTCGCCCTCATCGCTTAGTCCTTTACACATATAGAGGACGGACAGAATTTACTGCTAATCTTTCAGATATTTTAGAGCAAGAAAAACGGCTATATAAATGTCACCGTTCCTTTGTTGTTAACCCTGCGAACATTGCTCGAATAGAGAAAAAAGAACGTATCCTTTATTTCCCAAACGGTGCTACTTGCCTTATTGCAAGAACAAAATTAAAGGGGTTGTTAGAAGTAGTTGCAGCCCTACATCGGAGGAGATGATAGATAATACAACTATTATTAGTAGTTTTAGATATGTTTCTGTTATTGTTTCTTTTTTCTTATGTTAGTGGCCAAAAATTAACAAGTAAAATATATCTAGTAGCAATTTTAACAAATTTACTTTATAGTATAAGTTTTTCTGCTATCCCAAATAGTTTATTTTCGTACTTAATAGGTCCGACCTATTCCTTGATATTTGCTTGGATTATTGGAAAGTCTTATAGTAAAACATTAAAGATTTTTTATGGGCTTTTTCCGATTACGTTATGGAATTTGATACAACGTTTGATAATCTTTTTTATATTTCCCTTATTTGGATTTGGTGTGGTAAGACTTAATAAAAGTTTGTTGGGGCCGATTATGACATCGATTATGGCTGCTTTAATGGTATTGCCTTTTTTACGATTGATTCAATATAATTTTAAGACATTATCATTTCAATTGATTGACCAAAAAGATAAAAAAAGTTTTAATCTTTGTAAATTTGAGTATGATAATTTACCATTTAATTGTTCAAATCTTGGCTTATTTAGAGAATGAGAGTGGTGCACAAACATTAGTTTTTAGAGAAAGTTTGGTAGTCTTTTATCTTATCCTTTTCATGAGTGCTGCAAATTATTTGGATAAGCGTTTACGAGAAAGGATTCAAAGTGATTTAATGTTCCAAAAAGATTTGCAGTTAAAAAATTTGAAAGACTACAGTCATCATTTTGAGGGATTATATACAGAAGTTCGGAGTTTTCGGCATGATTACGCAAATATTTTAACGACTTTGAAATTAGGAATTGAGCAAAATGATATAGAAATTGTAAAAAATGTTTATGACTCAGTGTTAAAAGATTCCAATAAGCACTTTCGTAATCCAAAGTATGATATTGGACGATTAATCCATATCAAAAATGATGCTTTAAAGAGCCTGTTAGCAGCTAAGTGTGCACAAGCTCAAGAACATAATGTGGCAGTTTCATTGGAGATTCCAGAAGATATTTATTCACAGGGAATGGAATTAGTTGACTTTATCACTATTGTCTCCGTTTTGTGCGATAATGCTATTGAAGCTGCTGCTCCAAATATGACGATTGCCTATGTTTCATCAGGACAAAAGCAGATATTTTCCGTTGAAAATTCAGTAAAAGAAGAAAGTGTGGATATTTCACAAATCTTTGACTTGGGAGTTAGTTCGAAAGGGGGTACGAGAGGAGTGGGACTGCATAATGTAATATCTATTTTGGATAGATATCCTAATGTTTCGCTTAATACAACTAGTCAAAATTATTGTTTTCGTCAGACAATTGAGATTCAAATAAAAGGAAATCATTACTGTAATTAAATTCAGTAATGATTTTGTATATTATCCTAAATTAGTTTGGCTGGATTGACCTAATTTATATTTATTTAAGTAAGGAGAAAGTAGCTTCTCTAACCAGCCACTACCAACAATTTGTTCAAGTTCTTGGTCTGTGAGAGTATGAAAGTGATTAAGTGTTTGTTCTTTGTCCATAATAGGACCCCCCTTTTTGATAAATTTATTATAAACTAAATTTTGCTTTGTGTATCATTGGATCTTAAACGGAATTGATTTCGTCTTAAACGATCATTCAACGTTGTTTAACAGTTTATCTTTGTAGTAATGAAAGAATGATTTTTTCGCAATGACACTCGTTACTCGTCCTTGCAAACCGTACTTCAAGATTTGGCTATCTTTTTTAGATACGGAGGCTTTTGCAGTGATTTTAAACAGGTTTTCCTGTTTTGTTTCAGTAGCAGAAGTGTCAATGCTGTTAATTTTACCGATAATAGTGATTGTCTGATTTCCAATTTTTTCTAGAGTAAGGCGGGAAGTTTGTCCCTTTTTTAAATTGGTCATATAGGTTGAAGGAACGTAATAGGTGATAAGAACTTCTTTTGTTTTCGTAATATCTGGATAAATCTGAGCAATTTCCGTTCCTTTTGGTAGTAAAGTCTTTCCTTTGAGCGTACTGCTGATATGAAGAATACCTGTTTCAGGAGCAGTTAACTGATTGTTTTGAAGCTGAGCATTTGCTTGGTTCAATTGATTTTGCAAATCAGTAATTTGTGTCGTAAGACTTGCTAACTGTTGGTCTGCTGTTTGGATAAATTGTGTGCGAAGTACCTCAATCTTAGTCGAAAGGCTATTATCATAGGTCGTCGCAGTTCTAGTGCCAGCTTTTTGAATCTTTAGATTGGCAATGGAAGAATTTAGGCTGGATATCTTTGTATCAATTTGAGCTAAGTATTGATTTGTAGTTGACGAATCATGTTTGACGTGATATTCATTTTTATATAAGTTAAAGGTTGCTTGATGAGGATTGCTTTTTGGGAAATTTGAGGCATTGCTAGAAATGGCATTATACAATTCATGATAATCATTGATTTGTTTTGTTAATTCGTTCATTTGCTGATCAATAGTAGCAATTGTTTGATTGGTTAAAGACACTTGCTTACTAACTTCAGAATTATTTTTTGAAATGCCGATAGTTAAATCTTCTGATTGTTTGATAAAAATGTTAAATGTGTTGGCATAGCCAAACTCATCTTTGCCTGTAAAAAGATTTGTTCCCTGATGTAAACTGTTTTTTAATGTTTCTAATTCTGCTTTTTGGCGCTGGTAAGTGGCAAGTTGCGTTTCAATGGTTGTTTGTTGAGAAGAATCTATATTTTTTGTATATTGAACCAACAGCTCTCCTTTGGTGACGGTCTTATTTTCAGCTAAATGATTGGTCAGAACCGTATTGTCACTAGTTGACTGAATCATGGTAATGACTTTCGTTGGTGTGATTTCGCCAATGGATTTGACAGTCACTTCTTTTTGCCCGACAAAGGAAAAGAGGACAAGAAATAGAGCGAAGACTACCAAAGGCAGAATGAGAACAGTCGCAAAGTTGTGGTATCTTCGATGATAAAATTCTGCACTTTTAAACAGATTGGGATTCATAATTTACTCCTTATTTATTAAATAGATGATAATAAAAACCTTTTCTTCCTATCAATTCAGTATGAGAACCAATTTCAGTCACTTTTCCTTGGTCAAGGACGATAATCTGATTTGTACGCTTTGAAATGCTGAGACGATGAGCAACAAAAATAATGGTTTTGTCGGGTAATTTCATGAGATTATCAATGACTTTTTTCTCTGTTAAAACATCTAATCCACTCGTTGCTTCATCTAAAATGAGAATGGGAGATTTCGTCAGCAGAGCGCGTGCAAGTGCAATTCGTTGCTTTTGTCCACCAGATAATCCAGCTCCGTCAGACAATTCTGTCTGGTATCCCATGGGCATTTGTTCGATATCTGAACGAATTTCTGCAATTTCACAGGCACGAAGAATATCTGATTGAGAAACTGTTTGATCGGCTCCTAATGTGAGGTTGTCTAGAATGGAACCACTAAAGATGTAAGCTTGCTGAGGTAAGTAGTTGATATATTGCCGAAGAACTTTCTTATCAATTGTCTTGAGGTCATTTCCATTGAGGCGAATTTGTCCTTGATAAGGCTCATAAAAATGAACAATCATCTTAGCAAGTGTTGTTTTTCCCGAACCGCTAATACCGAAAAGACTGATTTTATCTCCCTTCTTGATAGTTAAACTAATATCTGATAAAGTATCTCGTCCAAAGCCATATTTATAGGAGACGTTATGAAAAGTAATATCACCAGCTAAGAAATTTTTCTCCGTAAGGACTTGTTTGGTTTTGAATTCGGATTCTACCAGATAAACTTCATTCAGTCGATGATTGGCAACTTTAGCTGATTGCAGTTTGGTTTGAAGATTGATAATACTTTCAAGCGGGCTTGTAAAATACGAAAGGAGTGCATTAAAAGTAATCAGTTGACCAATTGAAATCTTTTGAGACATGACTAAGGACGATCCAACCCAGAGAATGACCACATTCAAAACAAATTGTGCTCCTTGTTTGAGAGCGGTCTGCATAATGGAATATTTACTTAATTTGAAAGTTTTATCCAGATAATCAACAAACTCGCTATCAATCTTCTGGTAACGACTTTCTTCACTGGTTAAGGATTTAATAGTTTCAATTCCATTGATATCTTCGATAATGGCAGAATTTACCATAGCATTGCTTTGCATAACATCGTTATTCATTTTTTCAAAGGGCTTCATAAAAACAAAAATAATGAGAGCGTAGATAGGAATTGCAAGCAAAGTTAGTAAAAAGAGATTGACATTTTGCAGTAAAAGAACACTACCGACAATCATCACAATGAACAAATCAAGAAAGAAAGACAGGATAGTTGAAGCTAGAGCATCAATAATAGAGTTGGCATCTGTAAAACGAGAAATAATCTCTCCAGTGCGTCTCATCGCAAAAAAGGACATTGGCAATTCAAAAATATGCCGAATATAAGACAAAATCACATCAATTGTTAATCGTTGACTGAGTACTGTTAGCAGGTAGTCTCTTGAAAAACTCATCATTTGCTGTAAGATGTAGGCAATGATAAGTCCAATCGAAATAATCCCAAGAGTTGATTTCATCTGATTTGGGATGTATTCGTCCAAAACACTTTGCAGATAATAGGAGCCAACAATGTTGATGAGGGTCACGAGCAAACTAGCTAAGACAATATAAAAAATCAAAGAACGCTGTTTAAAGATGAGTGGTAAAAAGCTAGCAAGTCCATTTTTCTTATCCTTATGAGGTTTATAGCTAGGTTTTGGGGCGAGAAAGATAGCAACACCTGTCCATTCTTTAGTAAATTGTTCTTTGCTAATCTTAGTTATTTTGACAGTTGGATCAGGATCACCGATAAGCAAGTGCTTTTGCTCGTTTTTATAAACGACATAATAGTGTTGAAGCTTGCCGTCTTTGTTGACATGTGCGATGAAAGGATAGGGAAGCTCTTCTGTATCAAACAATGTCATGTCTGCTTGGATTGGTCGGGTTTCAAAGCCCATTTCTTTTGCTACT
Source organism: Streptococcus sp. HMSC073A12 (assembly GCF_001812815.1). Classification (NCBI taxonomy): domain Bacteria; kingdom Bacillati; phylum Bacillota; class Bacilli; order Lactobacillales; family Streptococcaceae; genus Streptococcus; species Streptococcus sp. HMSC073A12. Next base: position 309,486 of record NZ_KV810527.1, read on the forward strand.
TTGACAATTCCAAGTGCAGTTGTCCCTTCTTTGTTTGTCTTTGCGAGCTCTCTCAAGTGTGCTAAAGAATAATTTGAACCATAGTATTTAGCAATGGAAGCCAGAGCAGCAACACCACAATCTCTAGCATCTATTTGTGGAACAAACGATTTTTTAAAATTCACTATAATGTTTTCCTTTCGTTTTGTAATGTTATTTTCTCAAAATACGCAAGAAAAAGAGTATTTTAATCTTAAATGGTAGTTCTGATGTCTTAAATGGTTAAAAAACACTATTTAGGATGTGAAAGCTACCATTCAGGCTTATTTTAAATGAACTAGAATTGTTACTTTATACTGTATATATACAATAAAGGAAGTTGAAAATAATTGATGATTCTGTTTATCATATCTTGTCATTTTTTCATTCTTCCTATATAATGAGGTATATAAGTTAGGAGAAGTGCGTGAGTAAAAAGACAATAATTCTTTGTTTGCTTGGTTGCTTTATGATGTGTGGTGTGTTGGTGTTAAGTACTGTGCACTTTGGGCAAGCTAGAAAGCCACATCATACGAAGGTAGCTAAAAGTTACACAGTTAGTCAAGAAAAGAAAAAAGTCCGTCAAAAGAGTCAAAACCAGCCACTCGTGTTCCAATAAAAAGTATGGAAGAAAAGCAGAAGGTCATGGAAGCTGATTTGCCGGTAATGAGTGCCTATGGTTTGTATTATGATTATGCCAATCTAAATTTGGTTCAAGTTGTACAGGCTTATCTTGATGAAATGGGTATTGAACATTCACAAGTTGCATTTTCTTATAAGGATTTAACGAGTGGGCAAACCTATGCTATGAATGAGACGCAGCCGATGACAGCAGGCTCAACTTACAAATTGCCATTAAATATGTTGGTCGTTGATGAGGTAGAAAAGGGAAATTTATCACTAACCGAGCGGTTTGATATTACACATACTCGCTATGAATATATCGGTGAACACAATAATTACGTAGCGGCATTTAATGGGACAATGAACATTCCTGAGATGCAGGAATACTCTCTTCTCTATTCTGAAAATACACCTGCTTATGCTTTAGCAGAACGCTTAGGTGGCTTGGATAAAGCCTATACGATGTATCAGCGCTATGGAAAAGGAAAGGGCGAGATTAAGACAATCAACCAACAGAATCAAACAACGACGGATTATTATATTCAGGTATTGGATTATCTTTGGAAACATCAGGAGAAGTATAAAGAGATTTTGTATTATATCGGTGAATCTTTTCCAAACGAATACTATAAACGATATGTAAGAGATATTCCAATCTACCAAAAGCCAGGTTACGTTGCAGAAGCCCTGAATATAGACGCAGTTGTATGTGAAGCAAAGTCTTATTTGATTGCCCTTTATACAGCAGGTCTAGGGGGAACGACTTCCGAAAGCGATGAGATTAGCGGCGTTGGTATTACGCAAGTTGGACAATTGGCCTATGTCATCAATGAATGGCATCGAGTGAATATGAATTAAGATGCATATATTTATAGGGTGAAGGACACGTTGTAAAAAGAACAAATTTCAGAAAAATGTAAGGGTTCTCTTTAAGATTGAAGCCCTTTTGTGTTATAATAAGAACAGAATGTAAAAAAGGATCACAAGGATATCATGATTAACAAAGAGCATTATCGTTACATTAGGGAACATCCTGCTTTTGAAAATTTACCAGTTGAACATTTTGATAAAATAGCGGTTGAAATTCAATTTCGCAAAGTGCCAAAAGGGCAAATTATTTTCTTTTCTGGAGATAAGCGAGAGCGACTTTTTTTGATTTATAAGGGTTATGTTCGGATTGAGCAGTATGATCAGACAGATTCGTTTAATTACATTGATTATGTGAAAGAAAATACCATGTTTCCTTATGGTGGCATGTTTGAAGATAAAGATTATCATTATTCTGGGATTTCTGTGACGGATTTAGAATACTTTTCGATTCCTGTTGACTTGTATGAATACTATTCCAAACAAATTATAGAGCAAATGTTATTCATTACGCATAAGTTATCAAATATTTTGCGTTTCCATGAATTACGCTTGCGAAATTCCGTTTTAGCGAGTGCGACAGAGCGAGTTATCCAAGTGATTTCAATTTTATGTATTGATTTTTGTCAAGATAGAGATGATATTCCTTTTGCCCTTAGTATGAAAGAGTTAGCCAAGTTGGGGGCGACCACTCGTGAAACAGTTAATCAAGTGTTGAAAAAATTGACAGAAGAAAACATTATTCAATATAATCGAAAGAAACTCGTCTTTTTGAATAAAGAATACTTTTTAAAGTATTTTGAAGATATGTAGAAAAGAAGGACAGAATTGCAGTCCAAAAAGCAATTTTTGGTCCTTTTTTAATTTAGAAACCTAAACATTTAAAAATATCCTCAAAAACTTCATTTGTTTCTAAAAAATAATTATTCATAAAATCAATAAAATGCATAAAATATTTATAGAAAGCGTTTTATTTTGGAGAAATATCTGAATTTCTTTTAAAAAAAGCAAAGGATTTGGCATTTTAAATGTATAATTGATTGTGAAAGCGAAAACAAAAGATATTACAATATGACATGTAAATAGAACTTAAGGAAACTTAAGTCACAAAGAAAAAAAGAGGAGGACATAAGATGTCTACACATCCTATTCATGTTTTCTCAGAAATAGGAAAACTGAAAAAAGTTATGCTACATCGTCCTGGTAAAGAGTTGGAAAACTTGATGCCAGACCATTTGGAACGTCTACTTTTTGACGATATTCCATTCTTGGAAGATGCTCAAAAAGAACACGATGCATTCGCAGACGCTCTACGTAAAGAAGGTATTGAAGTTCTTTACCTCGAAAAATTGACTGCTGAATCATTGATTTCTCCAGAAATTCGTAACGAATTTATTGAAGAATATCTTGACGAAGCAAATATTCGCGGAGCACAAACAAAAGTTGCTATTCGCGACATTCTTCATGGTATAGAAGATAACCTTGAGTTGGTTGAAAAGACAATGGCAGGCTTCCAAAAAGCAGAATTGCCAGAAATTCCTGAAGAAGCTAAAGGACTGACTGACTTGGTAGAATCAGACTATCCATTTGCCATTGACCCAATGCCAAACCTTTATTTCACACGTGACCCATTTGCTACAATTGGTAATGCGGTGTCATTGAACCACATGTACTCAGATACACGTAATCGTGAAACACTTTATGGTAAATACATTTTCAAATACCACCCAGTATATGGTGGCAATGTTGACTTGGTTTATAACCGTGAAGAAACAACTCGTATTGAAGGTGGAGATGAACTCGTTCTTTCTAAAGATGTCCTTGCAGTAGGTATTTCACAACGTACAGACGCAGCATCTATTGAAAAACTTTTGGTTAATATCTTCAAGAAGAATGTTGGCTTTAAGAAAGTGATTGCATTTGAATTTGCTAATAATCGTAAATTCATGCACTTAGATACAGTCTTCACAATGGTTGACTATGACAAATTCACGATTCACCCAGAAATTGAAGGCGACCTTCGCGTTTACTCTGTTACTTATGAAAATGAAAAACTTCATATTGCAGAAGAAAAAGGCGATTTGGCTGAATTGTTAGCTAAGAATCTTGGTATTGATAAAGTTCATTTGATTCGTTGCGGTGGCGGAAATGCTGTTGCAGCTGCTCGTGAACAATGGAACGACGGTTCAAACACCCTTACAATAGCACCAGGTGTAGTAGTGGTATATGACCGTAACGTTGTTACAAATAAGATTCTTGAAGAATACGGACTTCGTTTGATTAAGATTCGCGGAAGTGAATTGGTTCGCGGTCGTGGTGGACCTCGTTGTATGTCAATGCCATTTGAACGTGAAGAACTTTAAGATTAGAAAGAGGAAATAATAGAATGACAAACTCAGTGTTCCAAGGACGCAGCTTCTTGGCAGAAAAAGATTTTACACGTGCAGAATTAGAATACCTTATTGGTTTAGCAGCTCACTTGAAAGATTTGAAGAAACGCAATATTGAACATCACTACCTAGCAGGTAAAAATATTGCTCTCTTGTTTGAAAAAACTTCAACTCGTACTCGTGCAGCTTTCACAACAGCAGCGATTGATCTTGGCGCTCATCCAGAATATCTAGGAGCTAACGACATTCAGCTTGGCAAGAAAGAATCTACTGAAGATACAGCTAAAGTATTGGGACGTATGTTTGACGGGATTGAATTCCGTGGATTTAGCCAACGTATGGTAGAAGAACTAGCAGAATTTTCAGGCGTTCCTGTATGGAATGGTTTGACAGACGAATGGCATCCAACTCAAATGTTAGCTGACTATTTGACAGTTCAAGAAAACTTTGGGCGTTTGGAAGGTTTGACTCTTGTCTACTGTGGTGACGGACGCAATAACGTTGCAAACAGTCTCCTTGTAACAGGTGCTATCCTCGGTGTAAATGTTCATATCTTTTCTCCAAAAGAACTCTTCCCAGCTGAAGATATTGTGAAATTGGCAGAAGGATATGCGAAAGAAAGTGGCGCACATGTCTTAATTACTGACAATGCAGATGAAGCTGTTAAAGGTGCGGATGTCCTTTACACAGACGTTTGGGTATCTATGGGTGAAGAAGACAAATTTGCAGAACGTGTTGCACTGTTGAAACCTTATCAAGTAAATATGGATTTGATTAAGAAAGCTGACAATGAAGATTTGATCTTCTTGCACTGCTTACCAGCTTTCCATGATACAAATACTGTTTATGGTAAAGATGTTGCTGAAAAATTCGGCGTTGAAGAAATGGAAGTAACTGACGAAGTATTCCGCAGCAAATACGCTCGCCAATTTGACCAAGCTGAAAACCGTATGCATACTATTAAAGCAGTTATGGCAGCAACTCTTGGTAACCTTTATATTCCAAAAGTATAATTTAAAACCAAAACCGTTTACCAACAGCTATGAGGGCTGCGACTAATAGCTTTAGTCCAGTCCTCATTTTTGATAGTTCTTGTGTTCATTTTAGTATGATGTTAATAGAGGAAAAAGGCGATAGAACAAACAACTATAATTACTGATGCAGTCACTCTCAGAGAAATGTAGTCTGAGACAATGCTATTCTAACCTCATTCCTACGTTTGTTGCAGCTGGATTCTATCTTGGACTACTAAAATGAAATTGAAACACTATAATGAGAAAACTCTAAGGAGGCTAATTATTTATGGCAAATCGGAAAATCGTTGTGGCTTTGGGAGGAAATGCCATCCTTTCATCTGATCCATCAGCTAAAGCACAACAAGAAGCATTAGCAGAAACAGCAAGTCATCTTGTAAAATTGATTAAAAATGGTGATGACTTGATTATCACTCATGGAAATGGACCGCAAGTTGGAAATCTTTTATTGCAACATTTAGCAGCAGATTCTGAAAAAAATCCAGCATTCCCGCTTGATTCGCTCGTTGCGATGACAGAAGGAAGTATCGGCTACTGGTTGCAAAATGCTCTTCAAAATGCTTTACGTGAAGAAGGGATTGAAAAAGAAGTTGCTTCTGTTGTGACACAAGTCGTGGTTGACAAAAACGACCCAGCTTTCACAAATTTGAGCAAACCAATCGGACCATTCTACACAGAGGAAGAAGCAAAAGCAGAAGCTGAAAAGAGTGGAGCTACTTTCAAAGAAGATGCTGGACGTGGCTGGAGAAAAGTAGTTGCTTCACCAAAACCAGTTGGAATCAAAGAAATTGAAACTATTCGTACACTCATCAATGCAGGACATGTCGTTGTGGCTGCTGGTGGTGGCGGCATTCCTGTTATCAAGGAAGACAATGGTCATCTTGCCGGCGTAGAAGCAGTAATTGACAAAGACTTTGCTTCACAATGTCTGGCTGAATTGGTCGAAGCAGATCTTTTCATTGTCTTGACAGGTGTTGACTATGTTTATGTGAACTACAATAAACCAGATCAAGCTAAGTTAGAGCGTGTTAATGTAGCTCAGCTTGAAGAATACATCAAGCAAGAACAGTTTGCACCAGGAAGTATGTTACCTAAAGTGCAAGCAGCTATTGCCTTTGTAAATGATCGACCAGAAGGCGAAGCTGTCATTACTTCTCTTGAAAACTTAGGTGCTTTAATTGAGTCTGAAAGCGGAACGATTATTGAAAAAGGATAACAGAGTGTTATCATTTATAAGTTTAAGACTGTAATAAAACTTTTTAAAACAATGTCGGTGTTTCCTATTTTTAGATTTGCTTTCTTTAAGTCTATTTTACTGTTGTAAAATGATAATTTTTTTGAAAATGACTAGTATTTTTCATTTGAATATGTTAAAATATAGTCAAAGGAAACGCTTTCTTAAAATGGGATTCGGTTAAATTTTTACAATTTGTTACATTTAGGAGGAAAACAAATGAGTGAAAAAGCAAAAAAAGGGTTTAAGATGCCGTCATCTTATACCGTTTTGATGATTATCATTGCCATTATGGCAGTATTGACCTGGATTATTCCAGCTGGTCAATATGATGCTGATAAGTCTGGTAATCTAATTACAGGAACCTATAAGACTGTTGCTCAAAATCCGCAAGGGATTTGGGATGTCTTAATGGCTCCGATTCGTGCTATGCTTGGGAAAGAACCAACATCAGCAGCAATTGATGTTGCCTTCTTTATTCTGATGGTTGGTGGTTTCCTTGGTGTTGTCAACGAAACAGGTGCCCTTGATGTAGGGATTGCTTCTATCGTGAAGAAGTACAAAGGCCGCGAAAAGATGTTGATTTTAGTCTTGATGCCTTTGTTTGCTCTTGGCGGATCCACTTATGGTATGGGTGAAGAAACCATGGCTTTCTATCCACTTCTTGTGCCAGTTATGATGGCAGTAGGATTTGATAGTTTGACTGCGGTGGCTATTATCCTTCTTGGTTCTCAAATTGGATGTTTGGCTTCTACTCTGAATCCATTTGCTACAGGTATAGCTTCTGCGACAGCAGGTGTAGGTACTGGTGACGGTATCGTTCTTCGGTTAATCTTCTTTGTTGTAATGACAGCACTTGGTACGTATTTCGTTTATCGTTATGCGGATAAGATTCAAAAAGATCCTACAAAATCTTTGGTTTACAGTCATCGTGAAGAAGATTTAAAACATTTCAATGTAGATGCAGTTGCTAATGTAGAATCCACTCTTAGCAAGAAACAAAAACAAGTGTTGGTACTCTTTGTCTTGACCTTTGTTCTCATGATTATGAGTTTCATTCCATGGACAGACTTGAAGGTAACTATTTTTGAAAGTTTCAATAAATGGTTGATTGGACTTCCGTTCATTGGTAAGATTGTTGGTAGTTCAACATCTGCTTTGGGTACCTGGTACTTCCCAGAAGGGGCAATGCTCTTTATGGTAATGGGTATCATCATTGGTTTTGTTTACCGCATGAAAGAAAGCCGCTTTATCACTGTCTTTATCAATGGTGCGGCTGATCTTCTAAGTGTTGCGCTTATCGTAGCTGTTGCGCGTGGTATTCAAGTTATCATGAACGACGGTATGATTACTGCTACAATCCTTCACTGGGGTGAAGTAGGACTGAAAGGTCTATCATCTCAAGTATTTATCGTATTGACTTACATTTTCTATCTGCCAATGTCATTCCTTATCCCATCAACATCTGGTCTTGCCAGTGCAACAATGGGTATCATGGCACCTCTTGGAAAATTCGTCAACGTTCCAGCAAGCTTGATTATCACTGCTTACCAATCAGCTTCCGGTCTTTTGAACCTTCTTACTCCAACATCTGGTATCGTAATGGGAGCTCTTGCTCTTGGACGTATTGATTTGGGTACTTGGTGGAAATTCGTTGCAAAATTGGTTGCGGGAATCTTTGTAGTAAGTATTCTACTTCTTATTTTAGGAACTTTCTTATAATAAGAAATTAATGAGGTGTTCTCTATGAAACAATTTTTAACCGAAGAAATTAAGTCTGATTATTTAGAATCGCTGAAAACAATCGTTTCCTACCCATCAGTTCTTAATGAAGGAGAAAACGGAACACCTTTCGGACAATCTATTCAAAACGTCTTAGAAAAAATGCTAGATCTCACTAGGAGTTTAGGTTTTAAAACTTACATTGATCCTAAAGGCTATTATGGATATGCAGAAATTGGTCAGGGAGAAGAACTCCTGGCCGTTCTCTGCCATTTAGACGTTGTTCCTGCGGGAGATTTGTCTGATTGGGAAACTTCTCCATTTGAAGCGACGATAAAAGATGGTTGGATACATGGGCGTGGGGTTCAGGACGATAAAGGTCCGTCCCTAGCTGCACTTTATGCTGTTAAAGCACTGATGGATGCGGGTGTGACATTTAACAAGCGGATTCGTTTTATCTATGGTACAGACGAAGAAACGCTGTGGCGCTGTATGGCTCGTTACAATGAGCTGGAGGAAACAGCAACGCTTGGTTTTGCACCGGATTCTTCTTTCCCGCTGACCTATGCTGAAAAAGGTTTACTGCAGGTTAAGTTACATGGTTCAGGTTCGCAAGAACTTGCTATTGAAGCAGGAGAAGCTTTTAATGTTGTACCTGCAAAAGCAAGCTATACGGGAAATTTAGCAGATTCATTAGAAGCTGAATTGAAAAAACAGGCTTTTGAATACGAACGAACTGCAGATACAGTAACAGTCATTGGTGTCCCTAAGCATTCAAAAGATGCAGCTGAGGGAGTGAATGCTATTGTACGTTTGGCAATGGGGCTAAATCCACTTGTTCAACACTCTACTATTCAATTTATGGCTGAAGCAGTTGGTGAAGATGCTACAGGCAGCAGCTTGTTTGGTGAAATTTCAGATGAGCCTTCAGGAACGTTGTCGTTCAATGTTTCTGGGTTAACTATAAATCAAGACGAGTCCGAGATTCGGATTGATTTGCGGATTCCAGTTCTTGCTGACAAATATAAATTAGTACGAGAACTAAGTCAAATTGCTGAAAAATATCAATTACGTTATGAAGAATTTGACTATCTTGCACCGTTATATGTGCCACTTGATAGTGAATTGGTCAGCACCTTAATGGCTGTCTATAAAGAAAAAACCAATGATGATAGCCCTGCTGTGTCTTCTGGCGGTGCTACATTTGCTCGTACTATGCCAAATTGTGTAGCTTTTGGTGCACTTTTCCCTGGTGCTTTGCAAACAGAACATCAAGCGAATGAACGAACTGTGATTGACGATCTATATAACGCAATGGATATTTATGCTGAAACGATTTATCGGTTGGCTGGAGAGGCTATTTAATTGCAAGTAATAAAAAGCTAGTATTAGTTAGAGGTAAACCGCCTCGAAAATTGGACAAATAATTATTGTAAGGATTTAGGACTCAATGTCAACTGTAGTGGGTAAGGAAAAGTCAACATCGAGAAAGGACCATATTGCTCTTCATTTTACAACAGGGCATTTAACTAGTACCACGAGTATACAATACAAATTCAAATAATAGTTCACATTTATCAAGATAATGTAAAGCTCCAAAACCTTTAATAGAGTAAAATATAAATAGCAAATAGCTGTTGTTAGTTACTTTATTTTAAATTTTGAAAAGGAGGCAAGTTATGCTTAGGAAATATGATCAAAGAAATTATGATGTCGCACAGACGAAACAGCGTTTTTCGATTAAGAAATTTAAAGTTGGTGTAGCGTCTGTATTGATAGGTCTTAGTTTTTTAGGGGGAGTTGTTCAAGGACAGCTTAATACTTCTGTAAGTACAGTATTTGCGGCTGAAGTAATTCCAGGAAGTGCTGCTACGTTAAACACAAAAATGACTAAAAACATTAAGAATGGCAGAGCTTACATAGATTTATATGATGTAAAAAATGGAAAAATAGACCCATTACAATTAATTACGTTAAATCCACCTACTCTTACAGCTCAGTATGTCATTAGACAAGGCGGTCGTTATTTCACGCAACCTTCTGAATTGACTAATATTGGACAAGCTACAATCAATTATACTATATTTGAAGCAGACGGAAGTAATCACTTAAAACCTGATGGACAGGTAGATATTGTAAGTGTTTCATTGACAATTTACAATTCTTCAGAATTGAGAGCTAAAATAGATGAAGTTGAAAAGAATGCGAAGGACCCTAAATGGGATGAGGAAAGTCGCAATAAAGTTTTAACAGGGTTAGATGACATTAAAACAGATATCGATATTAATCCCAAGACACAAGCAGATATTGATAATAAAATAACAGAGGTTTCTGATCTAGAAAAAACATTAGTGACTCCAACTCCAGATGCGGATAAGAACGAACCTAAGGCTAAAGACCAAACGGTTA
>NZ_KV810528.1:0-93434 GCF_001812815.1 Streptococcus sp. HMSC073A12
TATTATAACATGAAAAGGAGAAAAATGCTATGTTCGTAACAAAAGAAGATTTGAAAAAATTAGGTTTTGGAAATTATCAGGCTTACAGTTTGATTAAACAGGCTAAGGCTTTGATGGTACAAAAGGGCTTTGCTTACTATAATTCCAAGGGTTTGGGTCAAGTTCCTGTTGAAGCTGTTGAGGAAATTTTGGGTACAAAATTAAATTTTGAGGAAGTGGAAGAATATGCCTAAAATCCCTCATGTATATTATGACAAGGCTAGTAGTTCTTATTATGCGGTTGCTTCTCTAGGTTTTGATGAAGTGACCGGTAAAAGAATGCAGAAAAAGAAAAGAGGGTTTAAAACTCAAACAGAAGCCAAGAAATGGTATGATGATTTTATAGCGAAACACTCGAAAAAAGCTATTGTACATGGTGCAACTTTAACAGTTGAGTTATTTTTGGAAAAGTATTTTGTACCTCACTATAAGAATAAAGTAACTGCTAGGACATTTATGACCTTTTCTTCCAAGTTGAAAAGATTGAAATATTTTTATCCTATGAAAATGGTTGATGTTAAGCCTATTCATATAAAAAAATGGCATACAGACATTTTGGAAGAGGGGTTATCTAATAACTATTTGAAAGACTTACATCAAACAGTAAAAGAGTTGTTTGATATGGCTCTTACTTTGGGTGTTGTGAGTGAAAATCCTGCTCGGCAGGTTGGAAATATGAAGAGGACTAGAAAAAAGGTTGATTTTTGGACAAAAGAAGAATTTGAAAAATTTATCAAAACATTTGAAAAAAATGATGTTGTAGAACATTTGAAATATACCTGTTTTCTATTTCTCTTTATGACAGGATTGAGGATTAGTGAATTACAAGCCTTAACGTGGGAAGATGTTGATTTTGAAAATAAAGCTGTACAAGTCAATAAGTCTATGTTTTATCAAAATAAAAATAATTGGCAAATTAACCCCACAAAAACTTTTTCAAGTAATAGAAAAATCTATCTTGATGCCATGACGATTAAGGCGCTATCCTCATGGAAAAATCATCAGAAACAGCTAGGAAAAATAAGTTTTGTCTTTTCTTATAACTGTTTACCTGTGACTAAGACAATGCTTGCTAATAGCATGAAGAAACATGGGAAAATGGCAGGTGTTAAAAGTATTCGCATTCATGATTTAAGACACTCCCATGCTAGTCTGTTGCTCTCTTTGGGTATGAATGACCTAGAACTTAAAAATAGGCTAGGTCATGCAGATATACAGACGACTTTGGGAGTATATTCCCATCTTCGCCCTTCTGCTATGAAAGAGGTAGCGGATAAACTAGAGGGGGTAATATCACTTTAATTTCAATCACGGCTTTCGTATCACTAGCGAAGTCTGTTATACGAAAACGGAGATTATAAAAAGGTAGCAAGATTGTATCTTACTACCTTTTTTGTTACCAAAATGTTCCCACTCGGCTATTATTAAGTGTTTAAACGTTGATTTAACGCTATTTTCACTAATTTAACTCTTATTTAACTTCAGTAAACACTACATGTTTACGTAATTTTGGTGAGTATTTCTTCAATTGAAGACGGTCTGGAGTGTTGCGTTTGTTTTTAGAAGTAAGGTACAAGCGTTCACCAGATGCTTTGTGTTCAAGTGTGATATTTACGCGCATGATAGCTCCCTTCTATTATTCTGCTGCTGCAGCTTTGGCGATTTTACGTCCTTTGTAGTATCCTTTGAGGGATACACGGTGAGAACGTGAGTAATCTCCAGTAGTTTCGTCAAAATGTACAGATGGAGCTGTAATTTTGTAGTGAGTGCGGCGTTTGTTTTTCTTCGCTTTTGAAGTGCGACGTGCAGGTACTGCCATTTTCTTTATTCTCCTTTTAATATAAGTTCGATTCAATCTCTTTGATTTTCATCAACTGTAATAGTATATCAAAAAAAAATTGTAAAGTAAAGTTACTTGACAGATTTTCTTTTATTTTTTGGAAAATGGCAGAGCATGCTAGCTTTTTAGAGAAAATATACCGAAACAGTCCTCAAAATCTGTTACTTGTGGTAAAATAATTATATTATATGAATGAAGAGGAAAGCTATGAAATTACAAAAACCGAAAGGGACTCAGGATATTCTCCCTCAAGAGTCTGTCAAATGGCAATATGTAGAAGAATTTGCTCGCAAAACATTTAAAAAATATCATTACGCAGAAATTCGCACCCCACTATTTGAGCATTATGAAGTGATTAGTCGTTCTGTTGGAGATACGACTGACATTGTAACCAAAGAAATGTATGATTTTTATGACAAAGGCGACCGTCATATCACATTACGCCCAGAAGGAACAGCACCAGTTGTGCGTTCTTATGTGGAAAATAAACTCTTTGCCCCAGAAGTCCAAAAGCCGGTGAAACTTTATTATATGGGTTCTATGTTTCGTTATGAGCGTCCACAGGCAGGGCGTTTGCGTGAGTTTCATCAGATTGGTGTAGAGTGTTTTGGCTCCAATAATTCTGCGACTGATGTAGAGACGATTGCCATGGCAGCTCAATTTTTCAATGAAATTGGTATTCAAGGTGTAACGTTGCAGTTGAATAGTTTGGGGAATGCGAAGAGTCGCGCCACTTATCGTCAAGCATTGATTGATTATTTGACGCCGTTGAAAGACAGTCTTTCTAAAGATAGTCAGCGTCGTCTGGAAGAAAATCCTCTCCGTGTGCTAGACAGTAAGGAAAAAGAAGATAAACTCGCTGTTGAAAATGCACCCTCTATTCTGGATTATCTAGATGAGGAAAGCCAAACTCATTTTCAAGCTGTGCGTTCGATGTTGGAAGCACTGGGAATTCCTTATGTTATCAATACCAATATGGTCCGCGGATTGGATTATTACAATCACACGATTTTTGAATTTACTGCAGATGTAGCCGGTAATGAACTGACTATTTGTGCAGGCGGTCGTTATGATAGCCTTGTTGCTTATTTTGGTGGACCAGAGACGGCTGGATTTGGCTTTGGGATGGGCGTAGAACGTCTGCTCCTCGTTCTTGAAAAGCAGGGTGTAGCCTTGCCGCTAGAGGATAGTTTGGACGTTTATATTGCGGTTCTGGGAGACGGTGCTAATAACAAAGCTTTGGAAATTGTACAAGCACTTCGCAAGCAAGGATTTACAGCTGAACGTGATTATTTAAATCGTAAGTTAAAAGCGCAATTCAAGTCAGCAGATACTTTCTCTGCTAAGACTTTGATAACTCTTGGTGAAAGTGAGATTGAAAGCAATCAAGTTATCATCAAAAACAATCAAACTCGTGAAGAATTGACAGTCAGCTTAAATCAGATTCAAAAAGATTTTCAAACAATTTTTGAACAACTGGGGTTTTAATTTAAAAAGGGAGAAAGCCAGTCAAATGGCTTTTTTCTCTCATAACATAGTAGAATGTTGAAGTAGAAGTGGAGAGAACAATGAAAAAAATAATCATTCCGTCTGTAATTCAGTTTCTAATTGTTTTTTTGATTATAGGAGGAATTGCCTATTTTGTAAGAGGGGATTTCTTTTTTCGGTTTTTAGCACCGATTTTTGGCTTGGCAGCAGGGCTATTGCGCTTAGCATCAAGTTATGTGGTCAAGGTTTTGCATCCTGAATTATATGACAAAGAAAGTAAGAGGTGAGTCGTCATCTTCTTTTGTAAAAATATTACGTTAAGATATGAAGATTTTGAAAAGCATGTCTTCTTTTTCATCGCTTTTGTGGTAAAATAGTAAAAGAATTAAAAGTTTGGAGAATAAAAATGAAACGTTCAATGTATGTCGGGCGTGTTCGTAGTGAACATGTTGGTCAAAAAATCACTTTGAAAGGTTGGGTGTCCCGTCGTCGTGACTTGGGAGGACTGATTTTCATTGATTTGCGTGACCGTGAAGGCATAATGCAGCTAGTTATCAATCCTGAAAATGTGGATAAAGAAGTCATGGAAACCGCTGAAAGTTTGCGAAGCGAATATGTGATCGAAGTGACTGGAAAAGTAGAAGTCCGTACGCAGGCGAATGATAAATTGGCAACAGGAGCTGTTGAATTACACGTGGAGCATTTGACAGTTCTCAATACGGCCAAAACGACTCCATTTGAAATCAAAGACGGTATTGAAGCGAATGATGATACCCGTCTCCGTTACCGTTATTTAGACCTTCGTCGTCCTGAAATGTTGGCAAATTTGAAATTACGAGCTAAAGTAACACATTCAATTCGTAATTACTTAGATGAGCTTGAATTTATTGATGTGGAAACGCCGTTTCTTACTAAGTCAACTCCAGAAGGGGCGCGTGATTATTTGGTACCAAGTCGAGTGAACCAAGGTCATTTCTATGCACTGCCACAAAGTCCTCAAATTACCAAGCAACTGTTGATGAATGCTGGATTTGATCGGTATTATCAAATTGTAAAATGCTTTCGTGATGAGGATTTACGTGGAGACCGTCAACCAGAGTTTACACAGGTTGACTTAGAAACTTCTTTCCTATCTGATCAAGAAATCCAGGATATTACAGAAGGCTTGATTGCTCGAGTGATGAAAGAAACGAAGGGGATTGAGGTTTCTCTGCCCTTCCCACGCATGAACTATGATGATGCAATGGCTTTGTATGGAAGTGATAAGCCAGATACACGTTTTGAGATGCTGTTACAAGACTTGACAGGGATTGTCAAGGAAGTTGACTTCAAAGTTTTCTCAGAAGCACCAGCCGTTAAAGCTATTGTTGTGAAAAATGCAGCTGACAGCTATTCGCGGAAAGATATAGATAAGTTGACAGAGCAAGCAAAACAGTATGGAGCAAAAGGGCTTGCTTGGGTGAAGGTGGCATCAGGTGAATTAAACGGCCCAGTTGCTAAGTTTCTGAAAGACTTGACAAGTGAGTTGACAGATGCTTTGCAGCTTGAAGACAATGATTTGGTTCTTTTTGTAGCTGATACTCTAGAAGTTGCCAATGCATCCTTGGGAGCTCTTCGTGTTCGTCTTGCAAAAGATTTGGGCTTGATTGATGAATCGAGATTTAATTATCTTTGGGTTGTGGATTGGCCAATGTTTGAATGGTCGGAAGAAGAAGGTCGCTATATGAGTGCGCACCATCCATTCACTCTTCCACAAGCAGACACAGCTCATGAATTAGAAGGTGATTTGAGCAAGGTTCGTGCTATTGCTTATGATATTGTCTTGAATGGTTATGAATTGGGTGGTGGAAGTCTTCGTATTAACCACAAAGATTTGCAAGAACGAATGTTTAAAGCTCTTGGTTTTTCTGAAGAAGAAGCTACTGATCAATTTGGTTTCTTGCTAGAAGCAATGGATTATGGTTTTCCACCGCATGGTGGACTGGCAATTGGGCTAGATCGTTTTGTCATGTTGCTGGCTGGCGAGGAAAATATCCGTGAAGTGATTGCTTTCCCTAAAAACAACAAAGCAAGTGATCCAATGACTCAGGCGCCAAGCATAGTCGATGCTAAACAACTTGAAGAATTAAGTTTACAAGTAGAAACTCATGAAGAAAAGTAAGATTTACAAACGATTGCGTTATTATTTGCGCCGTCTAGCCTATGATTTTAAGTTGATACGAGTACTTAAGAGTATTTCTCGTGAGAAGTACGATGAAAAGATTTCTGCTTCGCTCATTTATGGTTTTCTATCTGCGGTTGCAGTGAATCTTTTCTTTCAATCGGGACATGTTTATTCAAGCGGTGCGACTGGATTGGCACAGATTTTAGCCGCTTTAAGTACGCGTTTTTTAGGATTTACTATTCCGGTTTCTGTGACTTTCTATCTCATCAATATCCCGCTGATGATTTTAGCTTGGTATCAAATTGGGCACAAATTTACGGTATTTACTTTTATAACCGTTTCCATGAGTTCGCTGTTTATCCAGTTTGTTCCTGAAGTGACCTTAACAAATGACCCGATTATCAATGCTTTGTTTGGTGGGGTTATCATGGGAATGGGAATCGGCTTTGCTTTGCGTTCCAATATTTCTAGTGGTGGGACGGATATTGTCAGCTTGACGGTTCGGAAGAAAACCGGTAGAAATGTGGGAAATATTTCCTTTATGGTCAATGGCATGATTATGATTATTGCCGGTGTGACTTTCGGCTGGAAATATGCACTATATTCGATGATTACGATTTTTGTGTCAAGCCGTGTGACAGATGCAGTCTTTACTAAGCAAAAGAAGATGCAGGCGATGATTATTACCAGTCATCCCGAAGAAGTTATTGATAAAATTCATAACAAATTGCATCGTGGTGCAACCATGGTTAATGGTGCAGAAGGAACTTACAATCATGAGAAAAAGACTGTTTTGATTACAGTCATTACGCATGCTGAATTTAATGAATTTAAACATATTATGCGTAAAACCGATCCGCATGCTTTTGTATCGGTAGCAGATAATGTTCACATTCTTGGGCGTTTCGTAGAAGAATAAAACATCAGATTGGCTAGTTTGGTCAATCTGATGTTTTTTGTTATATGACTTGCAGTCCGTCTCGCGGCCTTCGGTGCGGGACAAATAGAGGATGGGCAAAAACAAGCATAAAAGCAAAAAGGCTTAGAATCTGATTTAAATAAATCTTGATTTTAAGCCTTTTATGATGTCGTTGATTATTTATTTCAGATTAAAAATGGTGTTTTTGCCCAGCCTCACGATTATTTAAGTACGAGAACTTGTTTTGCAGGAACAGTATATTGTTTTTGGATTTCCTGAATGGGGGTATCAAGGTTGATTTTTGGATATTGGATAAAGATAGCTTGTTTTTCTTGATTTTGATAAGCAATATCTTCATTTCCAAAATTGATGAGGATAGTAATTTGTTCTTTTTGCCTTTTAATTTTGTATTCAACAAGGACATCGGTGAGCCATTGGACAGAGCAAAAGTCAAGGATTTCTGTCGTTGTTTCCAAACCGAGAAGCGGATTTGCTTTTCTGAATTGGATCAACTGGCGAACAAAATCTACGTCTTTCTCATATTCAATTGAGCGTAGCCAATCAAGACGGTTGATGGCGTCTTGAGCATTATAAGTATTATCCATGAGGTTTTTACTACGGAAAAACTCTTGCCCACTATGGATGAACGGTACCCCTTGAGCTAACAAAGTAATATGCAAAGCGAGTCGTGCATCTGCTAACCGCTCATTTAGAGAGATATCTGGCTTTTTAATTGCAAAATAATCAAAAGCCGTTGCATCGTCATGGCATTCCACGTAGTTGATAGCTTGCTGGGGTGCGATAAAATGTGCTGTTTCCGTTAATCCAACATTAGCTGTCAATACATTTTCTATCGTATCTATTGGTTTGGAATCTTGGATTTGACTGCCTTCTAAAATTGTTTCTTTGATTGTATTGCGGAAGTGGTCGCTGAAAAAACCATAGCTTGGTAACTGAGCGGCGTTGAATTGATGTGCAAGCCGATTGCTATCCAGTCCGGTGGTCATACGCCACCCTTCTCCGTACAAATAAACATTTGGATAAAGAAACTTCAATTCCTCTGCGATTTGTTTCATGGTTTCCATATCTAGAATGCCCATGAGGTCAAAGCGGAAGCCGTCCATTCCATAAAGAGTTAGCCATTGTTTGAGGGAATGCTTAATATAGCTACGAACCATTGCCCGCTCACTTGCTACGTCGTTCCCACAGAAAGTCCCATTTGTTAAATTGGCATTGTGATCATAGCGGAAGAAATAGCCTGGGACAATTTTTTCAAAAGCATAGGTTTGGGGATTGTAGACATGATTGTAAACGACGTCCATGATAACACTGATGTCGGCTTGATGATAAGCAGCGATTGCTCCTTGCAATTCAACGATTCTTGTATAAGGATCATGTGGATTCGTTGCAAAACTACCGTCAGGAAGATTGTATTGCATAGGGTCGTAGCCCCAGTTATACACGAGTTCTGGATGGTTTTCATCAACACTGCCAAAATCATACACTGGCATGAGTTGGATATGAGTAACACCCAGTTGTTTGACATAATCCATTCCCAAAGTGTGTTCTTGTAAATCAGGAGACTCTGTTAGGGACTTGAATTTCCCAGAGTAGGTAAATCCTGCTTCTTTTTGCATGGAAAAATCTCTCACACTCATCTCGTAGATAACAGCTTTTGTTATTGGAATTTGTGTTGCTGCTCGGTGAATTGGGCGAGTAATTTTCTCTGGATTGACAACATAACTAACACCAGAATTGCTTTCAGAAGATAGGGCATAAGGGTCGTGGACTTCCACCCAATGACCATTCACTTTGTGTAGATAGTAATAAGCAGCCCCATCAAAATCTCCAGAGACCTCTGTTTGCCAAACGCCCTTTTCACCAAGTGTCATCGGATAAACTTGATTTTGTAAATGGAGCAAAACTTGCTCGGAAATAGGAGCCCAGAGTTTAAAAGTCGTTACTTTAGGAGTGTAATGAGCTCCTAAGTCATCGCCATCATAAGCAAAGGTCTGGTCAAAAATCGGTTTTCTCACAATATGGCGAAATTGCAAAAAGGTTTTATTGCGATCTTGGTCGTAAATCCAATAATGACTGGTTAAATCTAACGGCTCAAGAGGAGCAAGACTGTATTGCACGAAGTCATCTTGTTCTTTCAGAGTTCTTATCTGTAAGGTTTGTGTGCTATCAATCGTTTCGATTGTAAATTGTAATTGTTCAGTATAAAATTGTTTTTCTAACTCGATCGTGATGAGACTTTGGTCATCTAAGTAGGCTTGGAATGTTCGGAAAGCCATAAACTTCCTTTCTTTATTGTTCAATAATGCGATGTGGAATTACTTGGCGATAACAAATTTGTCGATTTTCTTTGGTATCATTGATAATTTGCAGGATAGTTTTAAAAGAAATCCGCCCCAGTTCTAGCGTATTAATATCAACATAAGCTGCCAAGTCAAGTTTGGGTTTAATAGAGTCAAAAGCTAGAGTAGGAATAGATAATTGATTTTGATTTAAATAGTTGCAGACCCCTTCTGCTAGCATGCTATCTGTTGTGATAATCGCATCAATTTTTGAATCATGATTTAGAAGATGTTTTGTGAATTGATATCCTTTTTCTTCCAAAAATTCATTTGCAAATGCTGTGTTTTGAGGATCAAGCTCTAAGTGGTAATCTTCCAGCGCTTTTTGATACCCTTTATAACGATCTTGCGTTACAAATAGTCTTTTACTACCACCGATAAAAGCAATATTGCGGCAGCCTTTTTTGATAAAATATTCTGTTGCATCATATCCAGCTTGGATATTGTCATTATCCACCAAAGGAATAAACGGAGAAAGAGATTTTCCTAAAATTAAGAAAGGAAATTGTTCCTCACTAACCATTTTCACTAATGGATCATTTTCCTGAGAATAGAGAAAAATGAGCCCGTCCACACGTTTCCCTAGAACCATTTGGGAAATAGCTTCCATACGCTCTTTTTCATTTTTCCCGGTCGCAATTTGAATAGCGTAGTGAAATTCAGAAGCTACCTGAGCAATCCCACGAAATACTGAAGGGAAAAATGGATTTTGATAAAAAGCATCGGAATCATCAGGTAAAACAACACCAATGACTTGTGTGTAACTGCTAACAAGACTACGTGCATTGAGATTAGGATGATAATTCAATTCCTTCATAGCTTTACGGACTCTTTTTTTGGTCTCATCGCTGATGCTGGATTTATTTTGGACAACACGGGTAACGGTAGAAGGCGAAACTCCTGCCAATTTAGAAACTTCTTTAATAGTAACTCGCATAAAAAACCTCCTACTTTTTCATTTTTTCATCACGGAAATGTGTCCGATAGAAAATAATGACGAGATAAAGCACAAAAAGAATGTTTTGAATGGTAATCATAGTGGTCATGGCTTGACCGAACAATAACCCTGCTGCAACAGCAATCAAAGTTGGCAAACCTAAACAATTCAAAGCAAAATGATAGCATTCTTTGACGGTTTTAAAAGAAAAAAGACGTGATTTTTTCGTTAAATAAAGGAAAAAGGTAGCTCCTAAGATGATGATGAAGAAATTCAGTGTCAAAAGACCGCCAGAAAGGAGAACGAGAAATAGACTGACTGTCACACGATTTTGTTGAAACCAATCTTGTGAAATGGCGGCACTGAGCGACTTTTTATTTTTTAGAGCAGCTTGATTGATATGCTGATATTGAATGTCTGCCAGTTTTTTTCCTTTTTTGCTGATAATCAGTTGTTTGGATCCAAAAGCAAGTGTTAGTTTTTCTCCTAAGGTAGACTGTTCTTTCCCTAGAAGGACAGTTCCTGCTTTGCTATTGTGAGTTGATTGCTGACCAGCATAGCTGAATTGATAATTTTCTATTTTAGCATTCTCTGTGATATCGTCCATTACTTCCTTTGTAACAGGGTCAAAAACACCATCTACAAAAGTAGTGAGTGGATAAGTCTTGAGAGACGCGTTTTGCACAGCAACTGGTATTATGGATAAGGAAATTAAAAAGATGCTTGTAAAAATCAATTGAAACCAGGTCAGTAATTTTCGGTTGGCAAAAGGCTTTTTAAAACCGTAAATACTAGAAAAATAATTAAATGGATAAGGTAGCATAAGACACTCTTTCTAAAAATTTATAATCAGGTAATGGCTAATAAAGCAAAGTTTATTAGCTATCATACAACTATAAATAAAAGAGGGTGGGACAAGATTATCCCTTGTCGCCACCACTTGTTAAACCAGATACAAAGTTCTTTTGTAGGAAGAAGAATAAGATACAGATTGGCAAAGCAATCAAGATAGCACCTGCTGAGAAGTAAGCAATCTTCAAATTCTTCACATCACTAACAAAGGTTTGTAAACCAACAGCAACTGTATAGAATTCTTTTTCACGAAGTAAGAAACTAGATAAGATGTAGTCTCCGAATGGTCCCATGAAAGCCCAGAGAGCTTGTACAGCAATCATTGGACGAACGAGTGGCAGTACAATTTGCCAGAAGCGTCTGAAGTGACCAGCACCGTCCAATTTAGCGGACTCATCAAGCGAGATAGGCACAGTATCAAAGTACCCTTTCATGAGCCAAGCGTTCATTGGGATACCACCGCCGACATAAAGGAAGATGAGGAACCAACTGTGGTTGAGCGCATTTAACATCAAAGCCATAACGAAGAAAGCGGTCAGGGCAGCCATTGTTGGCACCATTTGAATGATTAAGAAGAAGACCAGACTTTGTTTTCTAGCTAGGAAATTATAACGACTATAAGCGTAACCAGCTAGTACAACTATACTTGTTTGGATAATCATTGTCAAGATAGCAATGATTAAAGTGTTAAAGTACCAAGTCCCATAAAGAGTTTCAGTAAAAAGCTTGCTAAAGTTTTCTAGGCTAAAATTAATATCTGTATCTAGCTTAAACGCAAGGACATTCCCTGTCTTGAAAGCAGACATAATCGTAATCAAGAGAGGATAGATAATGATAATAGATAAAGCCACTAGATAGAAATAAGTTAAAAAGTGGTTTAAACGGCGTTTAAATTTAATAGAATTATTCATCTTACACATCCTCCATATCAAATGCATGTAGTTTCTTGAACGCAATCATGGAGATTGAAATCACAATAAGAGAAATGATAAGTGTTACCGCAGCAGCCATTGAGTATTGAGGAGCTGCACCTGTCGTTAAACGATAAATCCATGAAATGAGGATGTCAGTTGAACCTGCACCACCACCAACTGTACCAGGACCGCCATCATTAAAGAGGTACATGATAGAGAAGTTGTTGAAGTTGAAAGTATACTGACTGATGAGTGTAGGAGCAGCAACTGCTAAAATCATTGGGAAAGTGATATTGCGGAATTTTTGCCATGCATTTGCACCATCAATGTAAGCTGCTTCGTAAAGATCGTTTGGAATGGATTGCAAGATACCAAGTGTCAATACATAAATGTAAGGGAAACCAAGCCAACCTTGCATCATAATTAGAGCAATTTTAGTCCAGGTCGGATCTGTTTTCCAAGGAATCAGATGTCCATTTAAGAATGGCAATACTTTACCAAGAAGCGGAATAACTTGGGTATTGATTGCACCGATACTATCGTTGAACATGTTACTGAAAGTTAAGATAGTGATGAATGCTGGGACAGCCCAAGGCAGTAGGAAGATAACGCCGAAAATGCGTTTTCCTTTAATAAATGGTTGGTTTGCAATAATAGCGGTAAAAATACCAATAACGATTTGGATAGTTGAGGCAGCCAGTGCCCAGATAATAGTCCAACCAAGAACGGCTCCAAAAGCAGAACGGAAAGTGCTAAGTCGCCAAATATTAGTGAAGTTTGTCACGCCAACCCAATCCAAGAGCTTGGTTGGAGGCAAATGTTGGAAATCATAGTTTGTAAAGGCGATTAAAAGAGTGACCAATACAGGGAAAATGATAGCAAAAGTCATTGCAATATATGAAGGAATAATCAATAGGTAAGGAAAACCATTAGCGTAAATTCCTTTTAACATATCTTTGAAAGTCGTAGGAACTGGATAATCATTATTCCAACGTTTCGCAATAGTATAAGCATCTTTTAGATTGAGAGCATAAAAGATGAAATAAACAATGACAAGAATAAAGTGGAATGCACCACGAATCAGCATGAAAAGAGAGTTATCGCGTCCAGGCATCTCACCGAGAGTAATTAAGTTTCCTAACTCAGGAGCAGCAATGGCGAAAAAGTAAATCAAAAATAAAATGGTAACTCCTAAAAAGATAGCCCCTTTTGCTTTTTGTTTATTATAAATTTGCCCAAGTCCTGGGATGAGGGAGAGCAGCAATGCTTTACGTGGCTGTTGTTGTGTAGTCATCAGAGTCTCCTTTTTCTAAAATATAGAACTCGACTGGTGCTGCCAATCGAGTTCTATCCTACCTCAATCTGTTTTATTTTTTACCAAATTTTTGATTGATAGTATCTTTAATCAATTTAACGGCATCATTTACAGCGGCTTTAGTATCTTTTTTTCCACTTACAGCATCAAAGAGCATACTTGCTGCTGGATCCCATACAGTACTCATTTCAGAGATATTTGGCATAGGTTGAGCAGATTGGAATTGTTTAATAACAGCTGAAGTCAATTCATCATTCTTTCCTTCAGCGTATTTACGAGCCTCTGTGTTTGCAGGTACTTCGTTTGTAGCATCATAGAAAGCGTTTTGTTGTTCAGTCGAAGTCAAGAAGTTAACAAACTTTTGAGCTGTTTTGGCATTTTTAGATCCTGCAGGGATGACCCAAGCTTTACCACCACCAAAGGCTTGATAGTTTTTACCATTTGGAAGTGTAGGAATAGTGGCAACACCATAGTTCACTTTAGCTTCTTTGAATGATGCGGCTTTCCAAGGGCCTTCAATGATAGCAGCTGTTTTACCTGATTGGAATTGAGTTTGAATTAAGTTTGCGGCACCTTTAGTATCTTGCATTCCTTTTGGCCATTTTGCATACCAATTTTTAGCGTATTCAACACCTTTGATAGAACCGTCATTTGCAAGTCCAATGTCTTTAGGATCGGTACCGTTCTTACCAAAGACATATCCACCATTACCCGCTAACAGACCATAAGCATAATAGAAGTTTGTCCAGTCAGCGAGGAAAGCAGTTGTTTTGCCATTTTCGTTAGCAAAAGCATATTTGCTGTCTTTTGCCAGTTCTTCTAATTCAGCAAATGTAGTTGGAGCTTTAGAAACAAGGTCTTTATTGTAGTACATTACTAATGTTTCGATAACAGCAGGAGCACCATAAGTTTTACCTTTTGTTGTTACGAGTGCTTTGGTAGTATCATCTGTCATTGAACCTTTATCAAGTTTCATTTCAGAAAGTTGGCCGTCTGAACCGAGACTACCTACGCGGTCATATGGAGACATCATAACGTCTGGAGCTTTGCCAGATTGGTTGTCAAGTGAAAGATTTTCAAGACCTTTAAGTTGGTCGCCAGTTTTAATAGTAACTTTTGTTCCACTTTCTTTTTCAAAAGCAGCAGCAGCTTTCTTCATGTAGCCTTCGTATTGTTTTTCTACGTAAACAGTGAGGTTTTTACCATCACCAGAAGAAGCTGATTTATTATTTTTGCTACCGCAAGCTACTAGTAACAAACTAGCCAATCCTACAGTTCCAAGAACTGCAACACTTTTCAACATTTTACGTTTCATGATTTATTCCTCCTAAAGAATAAAATAATAAGATAACAATTTAGAATAGTTTGCGCAAACGTTTTCTTAAACTATGCTTAGTATACCACAAATAGAAAACGGTTGCAACACTTTTTTAAAAAAATCTTAAAAATTTTTTATTTTCCACTCCAAAAATCATGATAGAATATAGAAGAAAATGATTCAATTATCCGAAATATTTTAAAAATTTACAAAAAAACTAGAAAAATGGTTGCACACATGTCGGAATTAAGTTATAATCAAATCAACGCAAACGTTTTCGTTAAATGAATGCAAAATTTAACAGAAAAATTTATTGAGGTGATAAGATGAAAGAGCGTCAAAGTGGTGTTCTCATGCATATTTCTTCTCTTCCAGGGAAATACGGAATCGGCTCATTTGGGAAAAGTGCTTACGATTTTGTGGATTTCTTGGTAAGAACAAAGCAACGCTACTGGCAAATTTTGCCTTTAGGCACGACCAGTTATGGAGATTCTCCATATCAATCTTTCTCTGCATTTGCGGGAAATACACATTTTATTGATTTTGATCGATTGATTGAAGAAGGATTGCTTGTGCAAAGTGATCTTGAAGGGTTAGACTTTGGTCAAGATCCAAGAAAAGTAGATTATGCGAAAGTGTTTAACAATCGCAGGCCTGTTTTGGAAAAAGCTGTGAAACGTTTCTTAGAACGTGGAGACTTAGCAGCCTATGAAAAATTTGTAGCAGATAATGCATCATGGCTTGAAGTGTTTGCTGAATACATGGCGATTAAAGAGCATTTCGACTTGAAAGCTTGGACGGAATGGCCAGATGCAGCGGTACGTCGTCGTGAAGCGTCTAGCTTGGCAACTTATCGCGAAAAGCTAGCTGATCGATTGACCTATCATCGTGTTACGCAATATCTCTTCTTCAAACAATGGTTAGAATTGAAAAATTATGCTAACGACCATCATATTGAAATCGTTGGTGATATGCCAATCTATGTGGCAGCTGATAGCTGTGATGTTTGGGCGCAACCGCATTTCTTTAAAACAGATGAATTAGGACAGCCTACATGTGTAGCAGGATGTCCGCCAGATGAATTCTCTGCGACCGGTCAACTTTGGGGAAACCCAATTTATGACTGGAAGGCAATGGATGAAGATGGGTATAGCTGGTGGATTGAACGCTTGCGTGAGAGTTTCAAAATCTACGATGTGGTTCGTATCGATCATTTTCGTGGTTTTGAATCTTATTGGGAAATCCCTGCTGGATCCGATACAGCCGCTCCTGGTAAATGGGTGAAAGGCCCTGATTACGCTTTGTTTAAAGCTGTGAAGGAAGAATTGGGTGAACTAAACATCATCGCCGAGGATTTGGGCTTTATGACTGATGAAGTAATTGCTTTACGTGAAAAAACGGGTTTCCCTGGTATGAAAGTGACTCAATTCGCCTTTAATCCAAATGATGAAAGCATTGATAGTCCACATCTTGCTCCGAACAATTCTGTTATGTACACAGGGACACACGACAACAATACTGTTCTTGGTTGGTACCGTGATGAGATTGATGATGCTACACGTGAATATATGGCTCAATACACCAATCGCAAGGAATATGAAACAGTTCCTCATGCAATGTTACGAACTATCTTTGCTTCTGTCAGCTTTATGGCAATTGCAACCATGCAAGATTTATTAGAGTTAGACAGTTCAGCTCGTATGAACTATCCATCAACTATCGGTGGCAATTGGTCATGGCGTATGACAGCAGATGAATTGGACCTCGTGATTGAAGCAGAGTTATACAGCTTGACGAAAACATATCGTCGTTTAAATAAAAAATTATTAAAGAAAGAGAATGAATTGTAACGTTCTTTTCTAGGTAGGAGAAAAAATGTCAAATTTACAAGAATTTATCCAACAAACTTATCAAAAAGAAATTGCTGAATGCAGCAATGAAGAATTGTATATTGCCCTTTTAAACTATACAAAATTGACTAGTGCACAAAAACCAGTTAATACTGGTAAAAAGAAATTGTATTACATTTCAGCAGAATTTTTGATTGGAAAACTGTTGTCAAACAACCTCATCAACCTTGGTCTTTATGATGATGTCAAAAAAGAATTAGCAGACGCTGGTAAAGACTTGATTGAAGTGGAAGAAGTCGAATTAGAACCTTCACTTGGTAATGGTGGTTTAGGACGTCTGGCTGCTTGCTTCCTTGATTCTATTGCAACACTTGGTTTGAATGGAGACGGTGTAGGTCTGAACTACCACTTTGGTCTTTTCCAACAAGTATTGAAAAATAATGAGCAAACAACAGTACCAAACTTCTGGTTGACAGAGCAAAATTGGTTAGTAAAATCAAGCCGTAGCTATCAAGTACCATTTGCTGATTTCACTTTAACATCAACTCTTTATGACATTGATGTGCCTGGTTATAAAACAGCTACTAAAAACCGTCTTCGTCTGTTCGACCTTGACTCAGTAGATGCAAGTATCATTGAAGATGGGATTGACTTTGATAAGACAGATATTGCTCGTAATTTGACTCTATTCCTTTATCCAGATGATAGTAATAAGCAAGGTGAATTGCTCCGTATCTTCCAACAATACTTTATGGTGTCAAATGGTGCACAATTGATTATTGATGAAGCGATTGAAAAAGGTAGCAATCTTAATGACTTGGCTGACTATGCTGTTATCCAAATCAACGATACACACCCATCTATGGTCATTCCAGAGATGATTCGTCTTTTGACAGAACGTGGTATTTCGCTTGATGAAGCAATCAATATCGTTAAGAATATGACGGCTTATACAAACCATACCATTCTTGCTGAAGCGCTTGAAAAATGGCCGCTTGAATTCTTGGAAGAAGTTGTTCCACACTTGGTTCCAATTATCAAAGAATTGGATAAGCGCGTGAAGGCTGAATACGCAGATCCAGCTATTCAAATTATTGATGAACATGATCGTGTACACATGGCTCACATGGATATTCACTATGGATATAGTGTCAATGGGGTTGCTGCTCTTCATACAGAAATCTTGAAAAACTCAGAACTCAAGGCCTTTTACGACATTTATCCAGAAAAATTCAACAATAAAACAAACGGGATCACCTTCCGTCGCTGGCTCATGCACGCAAATCCACGCTTGTCAAATTACATTGATAGCTTGATTGGCCGCGATTGGCACCATGATGCTTCAAAATTAGAAGACTTACTTGAATTTTCTGGTAAGGCTGATGTGAAAGCCGAACTTGAAAAAATCAAAGCTCACAACAAACGGAAATTAGCTCGTCACTTGAAAGAACACCAAGGTGTTGAAATCAATCCTGAATCAATCTTTGATATCCAAATCAAACGCCTTCACGAGTACAAACGCCAACAAATGAATGCTCTTTATGTCATTCATAAATACTTGGACATCAAGGCTGGAAACATTCCTGTGCGTCCAATTACAGTCTTCTTTGGTGGGAAAGCTGCTCCAGCATATACGATTGCGCAAGATATTATTCATTTAATCCTTTGCTTGTCAGAAGTAATTGCTAACGACCCAGAAGTTTCTCCATACTTGCAAGTCGTTATGGTTGAAAACTATAATGTAACAGCAGCTAGCTTCTTAATTGCAGCCGGTGACATTTCTGAGCAAATCTCCCTTGCTTCTAAAGAAGCTTCAGGTACTGGTAACATGAAATTCATGCTAAATGGTGCTTTAACGCTTGGTACTTCAGATGGGGCAAATGTTGAAATTCATGAATTAGTCGGAGATGACAACATTTATATCTTCGGTGAAGATTCTGAAACAGTTATTGATTTGTATGCCAAAGAAGCTTATAAGTCAAGTAAATTCTATGCTCGTAAAGCAATCAAACCGCTGGTTGACTTCATTGTCAGTGATGCTGTTCTTGCAGTTGGTAAGAAAGAGCGCTTGGAACGACTTTACAATGAATTGATCAATAAAGACTGGTTCATGACGCTTCTTGACTTGGAAGATTATATCGAAACAAAAGAACGCATGTTTGCGGATTATGAAGACCGTGACGTCTGGCTTGAAAAAGTTCTTGTCAATATCGCAAAAGCAGGCTTCTTCTCTGCTGACCGTACGATTGCTCAATATAACGATGAAATTTGGCATTTGAACTAGTTCAATAGCGAATTGGCCCCTTGATTGATAGTTGAGGGGCTTTCTTTTGTTTGAAAAAAATAATTGACACTAGTGAAATTTTTGTTGCCATTTTTGACTGCTTACGTTATAATAAATAAAACTGAAAACTCTTTTAAGCAGGAGGCTTATTGTGAAAAAACGACCAATTTATTTATATGTATTGCTGACGTTATCAGCCATTTTATCATCGTTTACATTTATAGGAACTTTTTTTGGCAGTGAAAAAATAACGAATACAAGTTCCTACAAAGGTTTATCTGAAACAGTTGTAAAACAAATAGTGAAAGTGACTGAAAAGAGTCTTGTCTTTCTTCATAATGGTCCCCATAAATTATTAATTATCCTTTCTATTCTGTTGTTGATAGCTGCTGTTGTTTTCATTGTTAAGAAAAACATTTTATACGCTAATTTTGCCTACATTGCCTATGTATTATTAGGAATTATTGGGACAATTTACAATTATATCGGTGGTATGCCACTCAACAATCTTTATAAAGATCAAACGATGCGTGCCACAGCAATCTCATCGACAAGAGTTTTGACCATTATTTATTTTGCATTTAATATTCTTTTCCTTGTTATTGTCTTTTTCAAGATGAAACGGCAGCAACAAGACTTAGCAAAAGAAAAATTACAATAGTTGACAAAACATATCTATCAGCTTAGAATTTTAAGAGAATGATAGATGTGTTTTATTTTTAGAAAGTGAGAAAATATGAAGATTTCCTTGGTTTATATTAGCTTAAGTGGGAACACAGCGAGTTTTATCAAACGTTTGTCCACTTTTTTGCAAGAGCGACATGAAAATGTTGAGATTGAGCAGGTGGATATAAAAGATATGGTGAAAGAGGAGCGACCATTTTACGCCATGTCTCAGCCCTTTGTAGCCTTTTTACCAACCTACTTAGAAGGTGGAAATGGTTTGAATAATGGAGATGTAGAGATTCTTACCAATGATTTAGGTGACTTTATTGCTTTTGAAGAGAATTACAAGTGCTGTTTTGGAATTGTTGGTAGTGGTAATCGTAATTTTAACAACCAATATTGTTTAACAGCTAAGCAATATGCAGAGCGCTTTGGCTTTCCAGTCTTGGACACATTTGAACTTCGTGGCTTGAATGAAGATGTCAAACGAATTGGTCTGAAAATTGAAGAATTATACGGAATGTAATAAAAAATCCTATCGTTGTAAATACCGATAGGATTTTTTGATAGGGTTAGAAAATTACATTTTTTCTGGAGCATCAACGCCGAGAAGACGAAGAGATTCTTTTAGAACAACAGCTGTTGCGTAGCTGAGAGCCAGACGGCTGTCACGTTCAGGGCTTTCGTCTAAGATACGAGTGTGTGCGTAGAATTTGTTAAATGCTTGTGCAAGACTGATTGCATATTTTGCAATGAGTGATGGGTCATAATTGTCAGCTGCACGCTTGACAACACGGGCAAAATCTTGTAGCAGTTTAATGATTTCCCAACTTTCAGCATCATCTAGGCTGTATGTTACTTCAGAACTTGGCTTGAAGTCAGCCTTGCAAAGGATTGATTGGATACGTGCATAAGCATATTGGATGTATGGACCTGTTTCTCCTTCAAAGGATACCATGGCTTCCAAATCAAAGTCGTAACCGTTGCGGCGGTCTGTTTTTAAATCGTAGAATTTAACAGCTCCTACTCCGACAGCACGAGCAACAGCTTCTTTGTTTTCAAGGCCAGGATTTTTGGCTTCAATTTGTGACTGAGCACGATTGATAGCTTCTTGAAGAGTTGGTTCAAGAAGGATGATATTTCCTTTACGTGTAGACAATTTTTGGCGGTTCTTTGTTACCAAGCCAAAGTCTACATGAATCATATCATCGCTCCAGTCAAATCCCATCTTCTTCAAAACGGCTTTTAATTGTCTGAAGTGATTAGCTTGTTCTTGACCTACAGCATAAATGTTTTTAACGAAGTTGTAAGTGCGAGCACGGTACATAGCTGTCGCAATATCACGTGTAATGTAAAGTGTTGCTCCGTCAGATTTCTTAATCATAGCTGGTGGCAGATTGACATCATCAAGGTTGACAATGCTAGCCCCCTTAGACTCTTCCAACAATCCTTTTTCTTCAAGGATTTTGATGCCTTCGTCCATCTTGTCATTATAGAAGGCTTCACCAGCCAGACTATCGAATTCAACACCAAGCAATTTGTAGATACGGTTAAATTCTTTCAGGCTTTCGTTGCGGAACCATTGCCATAATTCAGTAGCTTCAGGATCACCGTCTTCTAATTTTTTGAACCAGAGGCGACCTTCGTCATCAAGCTCAGGATCTGTTTCGATTTCCGCATTGATACGAACGTACAGTTTCAGTAATTCATCAATTGGATTTGCTTC
Organism: Streptococcus sp. HMSC073A12; assembly: GCF_001812815.1. NCBI lineage: Bacteria > Bacillati > Bacillota > Bacilli > Lactobacillales > Streptococcaceae > Streptococcus > Streptococcus sp. HMSC073A12. The sequence goes on from NZ_KV810528.1 coordinate 20,673, forward strand.
GACGGCTTCTTTGCTGCCCCATTTTTTATAAGCCACCATTAAAAGACCGAATTGTTTTCCCCAGTCACCTAAGTGATTGATTTTAATGGTGTTATAGCCCAATTTACGGAAAATATTAGAAAGGGCATCACCGATAACAGTTGAGCGCAAATGACCAACTGAAAATGGTTTTGCAATGTTTGGGCTGGAGAGGTCAATGGTGATGTTTTCTCCATTTCCTTCATTTTGCTGACCATAGTTATTTCCTTCTTTTACAATTTCTTTGATAACTTGAGCTGAAATTTTTGATTTATCAAGGAAGAAATTAACATAAGGACCAGTTGCCACTACTTTTTCAAAGTTTGTTGAGTCAATTTTTTCTGCAATGTCTGCTGCAATTGCTTGAGGCGCTTTTCGTTCTACTTTCGCTAAAGAAAAGGCAGGAAAAGCGATATCACCTAAATCTGAGCTTTTGGGTTTTTCTAGTAAATTTAAAATAGCGTCTTGGTCTAAGCTGTCAATGACCTTAGCCAATTCACTTGCAATCAATTGTTTATTGTCCATGGTTTCTCCTTTGGTCTTTTACTAGTATTTTAACATATTTTTTGACGAATCTTCAATTTTTTTGGTATAATTTTGAGTATAAATATACATTATTGAGGATAAAATGAAAAAGAGTGAACGTCATAAACTAATTAAGCGAATGATTAAGGAAGAAAAACTGAGTACACAAAAAGATATTCAGGATCGTTTAAAGGCACAAGGCATCATTGTAACACAGACAACCCTCTCTCGGGACTTACGTGAAATTGGATTGACGAAAGCCAAGAAAAACAATGAAGTTTATTATGTTTTAGCAGATGAAACAAATAAAATCGATTTGGTTGAGTTCTTGTCTTATCATGTAGAGGGCGTTTCTCGGGCGGAATTTTCCTTGGTTCTTCATACTCGCTTAGGGGATGCTTCTATTCTGGCTAACTTTGTGGATGCCAATAAAGGTGAGCTAATTTTAGGAACGGTAGCAGGAGCTAACACGCTCTTAGTTATCTGTCGTGATACAGCAGCTGCAAAACAAATGGAAGAGCAGCTTCTTGAGAAAATGGATTAAGAAAATGAATGATGAGGCTGGGACAAAGAGCTCAGCTTCCTTTGTTTATGTAGTCAACAAGACGCAGTAGCTGATTGCTCAAAGCAATGCTTCGAGGTGGCGGATAGGACTTGCGAAGCACGTCTCAAGCTGTTGTTTTTCAAACTCGGAAAAACACCTTTGACAAAAACTTTGTTTTCTTTATCCACCATCTCAACAGTCTTCCAGACTGTTGAGCAACCTTGCGGGAGTGAGACTACGAACTGAAAATTTTCAAGATGAGTTTTGTCCTACTCCAGCTATGTGGATGTGGGATAGAAATCAAGTTTCTACGAAACTATTGATTTCTATCCCACTCTTATCACTATTAACCAACAGAAAGGATGAGAATGACAAAAGAAAAACTATCTCCAGGAATGCAACAGTATTTAGATATAAAAAAAGATTATCCAGATGCTTTTTTGTTGTTTCGCATGGGAGATTTTTATGAATTATTCTATGATGATGCGACCAATGCGGCACAGATTTTAGAGATTGCTCTGACTAGTCGCAATAAAAACTCGGAAAATCCAATCCCAATGGCAGGAGTTCCTTACCATTCAGTGCAGCAATACATTGATGTTTTAATTGAAGCAGGCTATAAAGTTGCGATTGCAGAGCAAATGGAAGATCCTAAAAAAGCGGTTGGAGTAGTCAAACGCGAAGTAGTACAGGTGATTACGCCGGGGACAGTAGTTGATTCTTCAAAACCAGACAGTCAGAATAACTTTTTAGTGGCTTTGGATAAGCTGTCAGGTATATATGGACTGGCTTATATGGATGTGGGAACGGGTGAATTTCAGGTCACAAGTCTTAGTGACTTTAACATAGTCTGTGGAGAAATCCGAAACCTGCGAGCGCGTGAAGTGGTCTTAGGGTATGAATTGTCTGAAATGGAGCGCCAAGTATTGGAGACTCAAATGAATCTCCTTTTATCGCAAGTAGAAACTACATTTGATGATGTTCAGCTACTAGGAAAGGACTTGTCGCCGCTAGAGCGCCAAGTAGCTGGAAAGTTATTACAGTATGTTCATAAAACGCAGCTACGTGAGCTTAGTCATTTGAAACAAGTTCATCATTATGAAATCAAAGATTTCTTGCAGATGGACTACTCAACTATGGCAAGTCTGGATTTAATAGAGAATGCTCGAACAGGAAAGAAGCACGGGAGCCTTTATTGGCTGATGGATGAGACTAAGACAGCTATGGGAACACGATTGTTGAGAGCGTGGATTCAACGTCCGTTGATTGATAAAGAGCGGATCGTCAAGCGGCAGGATGTAGTGCAAGTCTTTTTAGATCATTTCTTTGAGCGCAGTGACTTATCAGACAGTCTCAAAGGAGTGTATGATATTGAGCGTTTAGCCAGTCGGGTTTCGTTTGGCAAGACCAATCCGAAAGATCTATTACAACTTGCTGCGACATTGAGTCATGTGCCACAAATTAAGGGAATTTTAAAAGGAATTGATAGCCCAGTTTTGGAAGATTTGATTGCAAAATTGGATGAAATTCCTGAACTGGCGTCCTTAATTCAGTCAGCAATTTCGCCGGATGCTCCAAATGTCATTACAGAGGGTAATATTATTAAAACAGGTTTTGATGAAACCTTGGATAAATATCGAGTGGTTATACGAGATGGAACGAGCTGGATTGCAGATATTGAGGCGAAAGAAAGAGAAGCTAGTGGAATTAACAACCTGAAGATTGATTACAATAAAAAAGATGGTTATTATTTCCATGTCACAAATTCCCAGCTTGAACACGTTCCCAGTCATTTTTTCCGCAAGGCAACTCTGAAAAATTCAGAGCGTTTTGGTACGGAAGAACTGGCTCGTATTGAAGGGGAGATGTTGGAAGCGCGTGAAAAATCAGCTAATTTGGAATACGAGATTTTTATGCGCATTCGTGAGGAAGCTGGTAAATATATCAAACGCCTGCAATCCTTGGCGCAAACTATGGCAACAGTTGATGTGCTGCAAAGCTTTGCAGCTGTAGCTGAAAAGCAACACTTTGTGAGACCAGAATTTATTGAGCAGCGCTCTATCCAAATTGATAAAGGGCGGCATGCGGTCGTAGAAAAAGTTATGGGTGCACAAACCTATATTCCTAATAGCATTTCAATGGATGAGAATGTTAATGTTCAGCTAATTACAGGCCCAAATATGAGTGGGAAGTCAACTTATATGCGGCAGTTAGCGATTGTTGTGATTATGGCTCAAATGGGCTCTTATGTTTCAGCTGAAAGCGCTCAATTGCCGATTTTTGATGCAATCTTTACTCGAATTGGTGCAGCTGATGACTTGGTTTCTGGACAATCAACCTTTATGATTGAAATGATGGAAGCGAACCATGCTATTTCTCAAGCAACAGAAAATTCACTCATTCTTTTTGATGAGTTAGGAAGAGGAACAGCCACCTATGATGGCATGGCGCTTGCTCAAGCTATTATTGAGTATATTCACAATCGGACAGGAGCTAAGACACTTTTTGCGACTCACTATCACGAGTTGACAGAACTGTCAACTAGCTTGACACAACTAGAAAATGTCCATGTAGCAACCCTAGAAAAAGATGGTCAAGTAACATTTCTTCATAAGATTGAGGTTGGACCTGCTGATAAATCTTATGGGATTCATGTAGCAAAAATTGCAGGTTTGCCAAATGATTTGTTGACAAGAGCGGATCAAATATTGACACGATTAGAAAGCCAAGTAAATGAGAAGCCATCTTTTGGCATCTTTAATACATTACCTGCGGATGCTCGTGAAAAAAATCAAGTGGCTGAGCAGATGTCTTTATTTACAGAAACAACTGAATCACCTATTTTAGACGAGTTGCGCCAGTTGGACATTTATAATATGACCCCAATGGAAGTGATGTTGGCTGTGGCAGAGATAAAGAAGAAACTTTAAAATGTTGAAGCTATAGTGGATGTGACTGACTAACAGCTTAATTTGCTGAAATGTCATACCAGAATTGCAGCTAGGGTCTAATCTTCAAACCACAACAATTTAGTAAGCTATGATCGTTTTCTATCAATCTGCATTCTAAGTTGGGCTCAAATAACCGCCGTGAGTTTTTTCACAGCGGTTATTTCTTGCTATTTGCTTTGTTTGTTTAAGTGATGATTGATTTTCTCAATTTTCTTCTTAGTCAGATAAGACAGGATTGCCCAAAGGATGAGATAAACAACAGTAAATTCCAAAATCAACTGTAAGATGAAAATGGGTTCACTTGGGAACCATCCGGCTAATAGAGCTAGAGGGATAAACCCTAAAATCATAAGCCCATAGTGGTAGATTGTTGCTTTGAGAATGCTCCAATCTTTTTTGAAAAGCTCTTTTCCTAAGCTAAAGAGCAAGCCGATTAGACTCCAAATTACTGCGCAATAGAGAACGACTAAGGCGCCGTGAATATGATGCTGTTCCATCCAAAGACCAACTGCTGAATAAGGGTTGAGCGGATGATAGACAGGTGCAAAAAAGTAAGAAAAGATGACGGATAGGAGGAGTCCGATAACAATGCCTCCTAGAGCATCTCTGAATAATGTTTTTTTCATAGTTGTAATTTCTCCTTTATAGCTTTGAGATAACGGCGAGATGAATAAGTTATCTGACCGTTTTTTAGTGTAATCTGAATCAGACCGCTGTCGGTCAATTTCAGATGATCAATCTGTTTGGTATTGATGATTTCAGATTGGGAAATCTGTAGAAAATCAGCAGGAAGCAATTCCAAAACTTGATAAAGTGGAAGCCCTAAGTGATAATTGTCTGTTACTGTTTCAGCCCAAACTTGGCGATTTTCAATATAAACCCGCTGAATTTCAGTAGTATCTAATAGGTAAATCTCTTCCTCTTTTTTGGCTCGAATAACTTTGTTTTTATCGAGTTGTTGAGCAAATTTCAGCAGTTGCTGAATGGTATCTGACAAAGCCGGTGCTTCGATAATGACTTTTTCCTCTGAAAACTTTTCGTCAATATGCAATTGAACTTTCATAAACATTCCTTCTTTCCAGATGTTGGTTTGCTGCTGATTTTCGTTAATACCAAGAGGTCACTAACTACCTCCTTCTTCCTAAATCTATTAAACATTATTTCGACTAGGAAAACAAGGACTTTTACCTAAGTGGTTGCTTTGCTTGTCTATTTGGTTCTTTCTAGGAAGCGATGTGTGTTCCCCTCACATCGGGCTTCTGATAGAAAAACAGCTTTATGTTATAATAATAGCTAGAATACTTACGGAGAAAACTATGTCAAAAATTATTGAACTGGACTTTAGCTAATCATATACTAGCATAGAACCCTTGGAACGTTGATATTGCAGGATTTCTGGAAAACCTGTCTCCTTACATTTTTACTTATTTTTATCAAAAGTCCACAAAAAGGGGAGTAAATTTTACGAGTTCAGCAGGCAAGAAACTAGCACCCAAAAGGTGCTTTTTTTGGTTTGGTATAATATAGTTGTTCTTGATAAACTTTTGATACCTAAAAACTGAGCTAATCATATTGTTAGCTACCTAACAAATAGCATAACAACAAAACTCAATGCAAGTGATGACACCCCTTAAAAATCTGAAAAATTGGCGTGCGACGTAAGAAGACACCTTGTGGCGGCTCTCCTCGGCACGAGATAGGGGCGGGGGTTAATTTAACCACTCGGATAATATAATTATACCCCAATCACTTAAAACGTCATACAGGGCATTTTAGGGGCTAATAATGACGTGCTAGAAAAATCAATAAATTCACTGTGTAATCTAATTAAATAAGGAATTGGTTTGGCACCCTAAGATCTCTTTGAGATTGGCGCCTAAGTCAATTCCTTTTTTTGTATGATGTCAACTGAATGTTTTCACTCATTTTATCAACTTATTAGCGTATTTTGTTAGGATTAGTTAGGAAAATGTTAGGATTAACTTTTTTGATTTTTTCCTGTTTTTTTGCCGCACGCTTTTTCTTCATCAGTTTCCGCTGATTCTCTCTAGCCCCGTCCTTACGGCGTTTCTCACTGCAATATTTTGACCGACTAGATGTAGCCGTGAACTTTTTACCACATATCGAACACTTAATTTTTTTCATTTCCTAACTCCCAAATCCTAACGCGAGAAAAAATGTACAGTGACGGCGTGAAGCTCCGCGCTTGCCAAGGGTAGGGGGTCACCCCCCTATCTTTTTAAGATTAAAAAATATTCAGAGAAGAATTATTTAGAAAGTTTTTTTAACATTTCTCTTAATCCTTCTTCAAATTGTTTAGTCTTTTCCGTTTTTACTCCAAATTTTCGTTCAGCTTCTTCCTCTGCTTCACGCGCGGCTTTAGCTTTAGCAAGTGCAATCTCGTTTTCTTTTCGTTCTTCGTTTTCGTCATGCATTCTTTGCAGTGCTTTGTTGAGAATTTTTTGATTACCTCGTTGCTTGGTCTCTGCTTTTTCTCTAATTCCTCTCAAGAAATTACTAAACTCTTGGTTTTGTTTCTGTCTTTCGCGTTCTGCGCCTGTCTCTATATCTTCAAAAAATTGATAAGGATTGCGTTCTTTTTCCATTATTTAATTACCTCGTTATATCTTTCAACAAAATTATCTAAAAGCAATGAAACATTTCTTCTAAGATCATACGATAGGCCATTAAAACGCCCAGAAAGCAAGTGACCGTCATCATCGTATTTGTAATCCTCTGTATTGCGGCCGATGAAATTTTCAAGTAAAGCTAAGACTTTATTAGCAAGTGTATAGTTTTCAATATGTCGCTCTCTTAATTTTTCAAACTCTGGGAAGAAGTCTTCAACTTTTTTAATAATCGCATCATTTTCTGTGTCGGCGACTGTTTTAATTTCATCTACCAGTTTGTTGTATTCTTCTTTGGTGACTAGAGGTTGATGTTGTAACTCATCTAATTTATCTTCTAGCAATTCTTTTGTATTGGTTGCAGTCCATAGTTCACGCTTTGCGATGTCATAAGCGGCAGCATCGACTTTCTTTTTTGCCTCAATAATATCCTGCCTAGCTTTTTCAATTGTCGGCTCAATAGCTTCTAGTTCTGTCTGATACTTTTCAATCTCCTGTAAATTAGATTCTTTTAATTGTTCTAATTTTTGACTAATTTCTTTAAGTGTTTGTGTCATGTTTTTTTCTCCTTTATTATTTCTAATATGTTGATTACTCATTTTAGTCATTGTAAGGGATCATCTCGTATTTTTTGAGTCTGTAAAATTTTTGCCAGATTTTCCACACCCTTTCTCTTAATTCTGTAAATTGTTGTCTTTGATTTGCTTATGCTATCCTCAATCTCCCAGATTTCTAAGTGGTTGACGTAGTACATTCGTAAAACTGCTCTTTCAAGGGGGTCGCTCAACTTATCAATTAAACCAACGGTGTACAGTCGTTCTTTTATAACTCTATCAAGTCTTTTCTGTATATTTTCTTTTAATTCTAAGATGTTTACTATCTTATTCTCTACGTGGTTTATCCTGCTAGTTTGTACGCTTGCCTGTGTGAGAGTTGACTTTTTAAAAAGTTTTTCATCTAGGTATTGCATTTCTAATTGTAGCCCTTGTATTTCTTTATCAAGCCACTTGATAACCTCTAATTTTTGTTTCAGTTCCTGGATAGTCATTCTCGCTGCTCCTTTGTGTTATAATAGTCTTATAGTTTTCATTCACAAAGGAGTCAGCCTTGTGCTGGCTTTTTTTGCGTTTTCTCTCGCTTCGCTCTTGGTTCGTTTCTCTATCCAAGATAAGAAGCCTACTGATAATCAGTAAGTTTCTTATCTTGCCTTTGCTGTCTCGTCTGTTGATACTATGATGACATACTTTGCTTTAATCTTCTTTGTTTAGATTTGTATTGTAATACTCTAAACCTTGATATTCATTGTCAATGTCTACAGACTTGAATAAGTCAACCGCTTCATCATCTAGCATATCAAGCGTTCCAATTGCTGTTTCACTATCTGCGTTCAATGGTTCATCACTTAACAAACGTTCTGCATAATCTAACAACTCACTCTCATATAATGCAACCTTGTTAATCAATTCCTCAAACGTTGCTTGTTCCTTTAGTTGTTCTGTTCGTTTGTCAATGTACTCATGAATAGTATCATCATAAGCAATCTCACGCGCTTCCTTGTCGCTGTCCTCTACTTCTTTCATCAGCTCGTTATATTGTGCCATTTCATCAACTTGGTTATCCAAGTCACTTTCTTCCTCAATTGGCTTTGGTTGATAATGTAATTCATCATCTTCTAACATCATTGAGAAGCTTTCCAAACAATTGAAAACACTAAAAGCGATTGCTTCAAATTCTTCTTGTTTCTCTTCAGGAAGATAGCTCTTATAGTCTTTGGTCTGTAATAGCTCGGATAGCTCGCAAGTTTCTTCTACCCATGCTTTGAGTTCTGTTAGGGGCATTGGTGCTGTTGTTTTGTTTGTGTTAGTCATATTAGTTACCTCTTTCATCTTTTGATTGTTTGTAGCTTAATTAGTTTGCCAGATAGCGCTAGCAATGCTTTCTAATTCGTCTTGGATTTTATCAGCATTTCTATCTTGTCTGTTCAAGCGTTCTAGGTCTCTAAAACTATTGTACAGCGTTGCGGATAGCTTACAGATTTCTAGCGCTGTCTGTTCATCAAGTTTGTATCTTTCCTTGATTGTCAGAACCGTATCAACCAACTCATCCACAAAAGCCATGCTATTGTTATAAGTCATTTTCACATCTTGATTATCCATTTCCTTAATTTACCTTTCTTGTTTTTCTTATTTTTTAATAAAATATCAATTCATGTATATACTTTTGTTTTTATTAGGAAAAATATTAGTTTCCGCCTAATATTTCAAATCCCAGTCATAGCAAGGGATTAGAGCTGTTTGTTAGTTATTAGTTTTTGTTTTTACTTCTGCGTCTATATATAATAGCTACTTTCTTTTTTACTATATATATATTATGTTTTAAAAACTAATAAACTAATATTACATGGCTAAGCCCTTATAGTAACTGGTTTTATTGGTATTAGGTTTTAAAAAAATCACCACATTACAAAACTAATAAACTAATATTTTATTTTTCTAGCTTGATACCCCAAACCCCAATAAATTTGTTACCGTAAAAGCCGTTAGGGTCTAGTGTGTTAAGTGTATAAAATTCTAGCGATTTCTTTTTTTATATTCTGGCCAATGATTATAATACCCACGTTCATTTTTGGGCTTTTTCTGTTTTTCAGGGGTTGCTCTACCATTAGAATAATTAAGGCTTGCGAAAAATGGGAGGTCTTTCTTAGGGTAAAATGCCTTGGGGTAGTTTTGGGTTAGATTTTTAGCTAACCTGATAAATCCCTTGGTACATAAGGGTTTGAGGGGTCAGATTATGGGTTAGTTTCACTTTTTACTTCTCTACACATATAGGGGAGGTATATATTACTATTACTTGCTTAATATATTTTACCTAACCTAACTAACCTAATACTAATAAAGTCAATAATATCAAGGGTTTAACTGGGTTAGTAAAGGGGTTAGGAGTGAAAATCTTTACTAACCTAAACTTTGAAAACTGTTGGTACTATAGGGTTTCTGCTTTTTAAAAGCCTAACCTAATCACTATTTTCTAAATGTATTCCCCACACCCCTTTGATAAATCTATCTCTATGAAAGCCGTAAGGGTCTAGAATATCATAAAATTCTTGGGCTACTGTGCCATTTTTTGCTTTGTATTCATTGCCTGTATTCCTTTCTAGTTCTATGATAACTGCCTTGCTGAATTGTCCTAGCTTTGGTTTATCTATGCCCATGTCCTCGGCGAATTCTTTGAGTTTGTTCCGTGCTATAAACATTGGTACATGATTGACTTCATGCCAACCGTTTGGAATATAGTAGTTTTCAACCCAGACCTTAATATAATCGTTGTTGTTCTTGTATTCCGTTAACGTTTCCTGTACTGCTTTAGGTTCTATGAATTTGTCAAAATCAGCCATATTTAAAATTTCAAACAGTATCCACTCCAACAGCGCTTTATCTTTGATAAATTCGTCTTTGATTTCAGGGCGTTCTGTCTCACCGTTAAAATCAGCATTGAAAGGAATGATACACAAGCGCCTATACCAGCCTGCGGTCTTGTTTCTAGCGCTTGGTAAGTCGTTCCCTGAAAAGATACACAAAAGCTTAAAACGTGCTTCTATTGGTTGCTTGCCTTTCTTATTGACCTGTACAGGGTCACCGCTAACAATACTCATAAGGTCGGATACTTCATCAAGGTATTTATTTGATATGTCATCGCCAATATTACACACTTTACCCTCAAGCGCTCCTAAATAAAATTCTTTTCCGAATTGGTCGGGTTTTAGATTGCTTATGTTCTCCCTGCCTATTAAGTTTTCTAGCAAGGCTTGGAAAGTTCCCTTACCATTATTACCGTCACCAACAAGCAACACCATTTTTTTACGTGTTCGGTTCGGATTGATAGCCTCATTCATGACCTGCCATAAGAGCGTTACAAGCTCTTTATCATTACAAGTCAACGTATCAAGCCATTTATCAAAATCAAACCAACCGCCTAAAGTTGGCTTCTTGGCAAATGGATTGCAAGAAGTTTTAATCTTACTTGTAATAATGAATTTAGGGCTAAACTTTTCTAATTGCTTTGTTTTGATATTATATACGCCATTAGCGACTGGAATATAGCGATAGTCGCTTAATGGTGGCTGTATTTTGGTTTCTGTACGGATATAAGCTATTAATTCATTGAAAAATCTATGGGAAGTCAGGCGGTTGTCATATTTTAACAACAATTTTCTAAAAATATCATCACTTGACACATAGTAACCTAGGTCTAAATGATAGATATACAACTTACTAACGTCACTAATTGCACCCTCTCCGATAAAAGTAAAATAACAATGCTTTTTCAGTACTTTAGCCACTGTAGACACATTAGGCTGTGGTGTGACCGTACGTTCGTTTTTTTGTCCCTCGTTGACAATATAGGCGTTTTCTTTTCGCCACGCGCTCCCTAGCTGATACAATAAATTATATAGCTCTGCCATGGCCTTGGGTGGCTCTATTCTTTCTTCACGCGCCTCTAAGATTTCACTTTCAAGGCTTTTCAAATCTTCTTTTTCTATGGCTCTATCCTCTCTTTCTAAATTCTGCTCTTGCTATACTGGTAAAAGTGCGGTCTAACTCCTCAATCGGTAATGGGTTATCTGTCACACTGTTAGCTATCTTTGTCAACTCGTAAGCTGTTTCTATATCACAATCAACCCACTTATTAAAGAGTAGCCCGACAAAGCGCGTGAGTGCCACGTTACGCCCTCCCTCGTCTCCAAATCCGTTGAAAAGCGTGTCAATAATTCTCATGGTCATTGACCTCTGTCCACTTGCTCTAGGCTTGTAACGCTCAGTAGTTTCTTGCTTCGCTCTTGGTTCAACCTTTGGTACTGGATAATCTAGACCATGCTCTACGATTTTTTGATACTCTGCTCGGTCTCCTGTTGTTATTGGTAGCCCTTGGAGCTGTGACCAAGTAAGGCTGGCCATATCAAAGGGTAGCCCAATCTTATCAGCAATTTCTTTCACTACCTGCTTATAGGATTCTTCGTTCATGATGCCACTGGGCTTCACTACAAGCCGATAACGGGGTTTTTCTGCCGTGTGTTTGATTGTGGGATAAATGATATAAGAATAGCCAAAAAGTGCGTCAGAAACGATTTTAGGTAGGTCTATGCCTGTGTTAATCTCGTCATAATCCAGAAAAATTAAATCACGATAGACAAGGCTTGTATTATTGCGCTTATAAGTTCCATTCTTCTCTGGTGTTACTTTTCCGCTTAAGCAGTAGGGGGCTTGTGTGCGTTTGTATTCTGCAATATCTGCTCCCTCTGGGACAACTAAAGGACTAAAGTTTGCGATATATTCAAATGGTTCTAGTTTTCCCTTGTATGGTCTTAGAATTGAGCTAAAACCTTTACTTTCGTATACTGCCATTTTATCGTCCCTTTCTGCGTTTTTTCTTCAACTTTTTAAGCCTTTTTTGTTCTTCTTGCTGTTCCAATGTAGGGCGACGGTCTTTATAAAGCTTTTCATTGTGATAATGTCCGCTCTTTTGTGCGGGGTGTATATTATATCTTCCCATTATCCAACTCCTCTAAAATTTCAACAATCCGTGGTATTTTTTGTTCAACTAATCGTAAAACTGCTTGACTAGTGTTCAAATTATCATCAACCAAAGCTACAGTTGCTAACGTCTGTAGGTCATTTAATTCTGGTATAATATCATCAATCATTTTTCTACTCCTAAAAATAATAAAACGTCATCAATTTTGTAGAATACGGTGCGCGTGCCTTCGATTGGTGGCATGTATCGTTTTAAACCTGCCTGCTCCCACCGTTGCAACGTGTTAAAGCTAACAGATAAGTCTGTTAGTAGTTCATCTTGTGTGATTAGTCCTAATGTTTTGGACTTTGGCTTGGTATAGGACTTTAGAAAACCAGATACCAGCTTCAGCACTTCCATTTTTAGGCTTTCTTCACTCTCTCTGCTCAAACTAAACATACTTACACTCCCTCTAACAGTTTATTGACAAGTTGCTTATATTCTTCTGGTTCAGCATTCATTAGAACGTTTAAGCGTTTCTGTTCGTCTTGTAATTGATTGTAGAAAGACTTAGCACCGTCCAATAATTCAGCTTTATCTTCTGGAATAAAATAGCCACGATTAAAACCATGTCTAACACCAACAATAGGAATACCATATCTTGTGATTAGTTGGCTGATAATCTTCTGTACCGTTCTTTCCTCTAATTTTAAAGTTAGGGCTATTTCTGCTCCTGTGATTGGATTATCTGCCCCCACTTTGATTTGTCTTAACACGCGCTTATAATTTACTGGTAAAGTTGGAAGTTTCATTCAATCGTCTCTCTTTCTTTGCTGGCTAGGATAATCTGCCCTCTTTCCCACATATCGCAAAAATCCATTAAAGTTTCTAAAACTCGTTCTAGTTGGTTTCGTTCCTCAATACTGTAACAGTCAAATTTATTTTCTAGAGAAAAATCTAACATAGTCTGATAGGCTTCTTCTAGCCAAATACCAAAGTTCTTAGCTCTTTCATTTGCAAGGTCAAACTCTTTTTTATCTGTCATGGTCTGTCTCCTTAATTATAATATCGTCCCTGTGATTGAATATAAGCCCCGTAACGCTCTTTAACATGGTTGTCAGGTATTTCTTCCTTAACTTCTTTTGGAGCTTCTACAGGCTTGATTTTAGCTATTTCAATGCCAATTAGGATAAGTAAAACCATGATGACTAACTGCCCCCATATTGGTAAATTAATTTCTTGGTATAGCATGCCTTAACCTCTTCTTTCTTGCTTCTTGCTGGTAAACCGTTAACTACTCTGTAAACAATATCAGTTGTAATCTCATAACCTAGAGTGTTCCAAGCCTGCTCAAAGGTTTCTGCCCAACCTGTATAGATGTTGTGGTACGTAACCATTACATTAGCAACAATCACCCAAGCCGTTGATTGGTCGTACATTGCTTTAAAAAATTCCTCTGCTCTTTTTTTGGTTTCATCTCGTTTTTTAAAGACCGCTTTCTGTTCGTCTGTGTAATGCTCTAAACTAAATAGATTTGCTTTGTTTTCTACGCATTTAAATTTCATAATTATTTTTCCTTAATCGCCTTTTAATGCTGTTTTCTTGTATTTATGCCCTTTTTAAGGGTTAGCGCCCTCCGTATGGTCAAAATGTTTAAAATCTGCTATAATAGACACATAAAACCTTTTTAATAATGGCTTGCCTGCTTTATTAATCGTGTTTTATTTCCGACTTAAGGCTTTTCTGATTGGTTTCGGTAAGCCTTTTTTCTTTGCTTTCACGCTCCTTGTGAGAGCTTTTCTTTTTGTCTAAAGACCATTGTTTTTATCTCTTGATAGCTAAAATTCAGATTGATTAGAGCTATTGTCATGTCCTCTAATGCTTGATACTGCGCTAACTCAATACTATTCAAGCAATCAATACCAGTTTCCCCACCTCGCTTAGTGGTTAATTGTGTTTTGTTATAGCCCGTAACACCTTTTAGCAAAAGATTATAAACAGTAGAATAAGCCATTTTAGGGGCGTTCTCCCAACGGTTAATAACTTCGTTAAGTGCCAAGCGTTTAGGCCTTTCGGAAGCTCGCTCTATCCTAATCTTGGTTAACTCGTCCCTCATCTCAAAGAAAGCACTAACTAAATTCTTTTTAAACTCTCTTACGGGTTTGGTGTTATCCAAGTAAGTGATAAGTAGTGTCGCTTGTTGTTCGTTAAGATGATAAATTTTTCTAGGGCGACCACGACCGTCATTTATTTTTGTCATTTCAAATGACAATATTCCAAACACCTCTAAATCTTCTTTATGGTTTTCAATCAATTTTCTAACTGAAATACGTTCAATTTCAGCACATTCTGCGATAATTTCATTCGTTGTGTACGGCTCTTTCTTGCCGTCTAAATAAACTAGATTCATTTGTGACCTGCCTTTCTAGTCTTGATAAAATAGTTCATCAATGGTGATATCTGGTTTAATTTCAGCAACCATTGACTTAATCGCTAGGCGCTCTTTGTCATTGAAGGGCGTTTTCTTCGTCTCTTTGTTATTGTAAGACTGCAAAGAGATATTCAGCTTGTCTGCCATTGCTTGCTGTGTTAGCCCAAGCATGACACGATAGCCTTTTAATTTGCTCATGGTGTTTCTCCTTTCTAGATGAATAGATTGAAAAAGTGAAAGGTTTTGGTGAATTTTTTGTGCAACTTATGTTGCTGCTTTTGATTATAGTGTACATTTTATTCAATGTCAATAGTTTTTTGAAAAAAATTGTATTTTTCGTTCACTTTTTTCAAAAAATGATTTATAATCAATCGTGAAAGGTCGTTAAATTATGAATAGATTGAAAGAACTCAGAAAAGAAAAAAGCTTGACCCAACAAGGTCTAGCTGATGAAATAGGTATCACAAAAAGAACTTATATCTATTGGGAACAAGGAGAGCGCCAAATAAAACCAGACAAAGCCCAGCAATTAGCTGACTACTTCAAGGTAAGCGTTGGGTATCTGTTGGGGTATACTAATAATCCCAAGCTATACAGTGATGAAATAGCAATTGAACCAGAGGAAGGGGTGGTGTTAACTCATTCAGAACAACGAAACAATGAAAAGCTAGACTCGATAAGAAAAAAAACACAAAAGCAAAAAGACGATTTTGTTAACTTCCTGTCTGAAAATCAGTTCTTTTTAGATAATCAGACCATAGATAGCATTTTGATACTGATAAAGAATTTAGATTTAGATAGCTCTGACCCTTGGCGGGTAAAACTCTCGGAAATGATTGTAAATGATACTTTACCCGCTGACTTAAGGCAAAAATATAGTTATATAATTGATAAAGGAATGTATTGACCCACGCGCCAACATTTTGCTACATTTTGGCTTACAGTAGCGCTCAATATTTCGCTATTTCTATACTAGGATTTTCTCGTATTTTCTAGTATTTCTAACCTGCTTTCCTAATTTAGGACTACAGTTATCCCAACATTTCCCAACAATTCATATAAACCTAAAATCTTGTCACTTTTTAGGGTGGATAAAATGGCTGATTTTCTTTTTTTAAGGCGTCAGCAATGTCATTTTTTTAAAGGTGTCTAAGATTACTATGATACATTGCTATTAAGAAATACATAATAAAGAAAGTGTGAAAATATGGATGAATTAATGCAACAAATGGCTGATAAATTCGGTGATATGGTCCAGGCTGTAATCATTGAAAAAACAAAAGTCATTGATATTGATCAGACATTGCCCCTGGAACTTAACCAAAAACAATTGGCAACTTTGCTCGGTTGTTCTACAAGTCGCTTACCTGAATTTATTTATCGGAAAGATTTTCCTAAGATTGATAGAGGATATGGAAGGAGATTAGCTTTTCCGAGAGATGCAGTAAGGGAATGGTATAATAATAACTGGCACAAGTTATAAACAAATTAACTAAGATGATTTTTAAACTTTCCCGCGCGTGTGCGAATGCGTGTGCGAATAGATTGTTATCGATAAATCCTTTAATAACGCCTTTTTCTAACAGGAAACAAACTTATTAGTCTGCGCGTGTGCGAATGCGTGTGCGAATAGATTGGAGAAAAAATGAGAAAATACGATATACAAAAATTGTTATTATCAGGGGAGAACCAAAGTATCGAATTTAAAGAAGCTAAAAATTCTTTCCCTAAAGACGGTATGAAAACAATTTGTTCCTTCGCTAATACAAATAATGGTCTGTTAATTCTAGGGGTCTCAGAAAATACAAAGAGTAAAGATTTTTATATTTCCGGCGTTAATGATTCCGATAAAGTACTGGACGAATTATATAGTTTACTTAATAACCCTAATAAAATTAATAGAAATGTGATTAATGAAGAAAGTGTTGAAGTCACAAATATAAAAGGAAAAGAGATTATCATTATCCCTGTTAACAAGGTTGACTACAAGGATAAACCTATATATCTTAATAACAATATAGCATCTACCTATTTTCGTCAGGGGACTGGTGATTTTAGGTGTTCACAAGAACAAATCAATGCGATGCTAAGAGATTCTGCAAAAGAAAGTTTTGATAGTACACTTGTTCAGGATTTCTCTATTTTAGATTTAGATAGAGAAACAATAAACCGTTATAGAGAAAAGTTCGATAATATTAATGCTGAGCACCCTTTTTCCAAATTAGACACCGAGCAATTTCTCTTAAAAATAAACGCTCTACGAAGAGATCGTACAGATAATAAAATAAAACCAACTGTGGCTGGATTATTAATTTTTGGAACACATAATGCCATAAAAGAGTTTATTCCTCACTATAACGTAGAATATGTTTTAAAAGAATTTACCGAAAATAATCGATTTAAAGACCGAGTAATTTATGATGGTACGTGGGGAGAAGATAATCTTTTTAATTTCTTTCACCTAGTTATCGAAAAATTGTATCTAACTTTAAATGACAACTCTAACATTCAAGAAAATTCTATGAATAGAATTGGGATTTCAAAGTTACGAATTGCAATTCGTGAGGCATTCGTTAACAGCCTTATTCATAGTGATTATAAAAGCGAAAAAGGGATAATGGTAATTAGATATTCTGATAGATATATATTCACAAATGGCGGAACACTTAGAATTGACTTAAAGGACTTTTTTAGTGGAGCACATTCTGATCCAAGAAACTACTTAATACAAGAAATTTTTAGGTTTTTAAATTTATGTGAAAAAGCGGGAACTGGTATACCTAAAATAATGGAAGCAGTTAAAGAGAGCCATTTAAAGTATCCCAAATTACGAACTGAATTAGACTCAGTTGAACTTACATTATGGGATACTTCCCTTATAGATAACCTAGATATTGATAACGAATATGAGAAAAAAATATTAGAGTTAATAATCGAAAACCGTTTCATAACAAGAGAGACTTTGGAAGAAAAACTAAAAATCCATAAAAATACAATTTTAAAATATTTAAAAAAATTAGTGGAAAAACAAGCTATCGATAAATTCAAATCTGGTAGACAATACGTATACTTTATTGCACAAAACCAAGATCCTGAATTTCAAAAATATAACCACATTGATGCTATGTATTCTCTACTGGAAGAAATGAAACGAAAATAGGGCTATTCTCGTAGCTCTACGCATGATATAAACCAACTCAATCTAAAACCTTTTTAATAATGGCTTGCCTGCTGTAGAAAGGTTTATCATGAATATCAAAGAAGTTATTAAAAAAAACGGTACAAAAGTGTACCGCTCAAATGTTTATTTGGGAGTAGATAGCATTACAGGAAAGAAAGTTAAAACGACTGTAACAGGGCGAACGAAAAAAGAAGTCAAAGTTAAAGCCCAGCAAACCCAGATAGATTTTAAACTGAATGGTTCAACCATTCAAAAGGCAGTCACGGTCAAGAATTTTCAAGAGCTTGCTGATATATGGCTAGAAAGCTATAAGCTGACCGTTAAGCCTCAAACCTATGAGGCGACATTGAGCAATCTAAGAACCCATATTTACCCAGTTTTTGGGAACAGACAACTTGACAAGATAACGGCTAGTGATATACAAGTTTTTATCAATCAGTTATCAAGATATTTTGAAAACTTTGTGACAATACGGTCAATCATCAGGAGGATTTTTCAGCAAGGAATATTGCTGCAGCTTGTCACTAATAACCCAGCTAGAGATATTATACTTCCTAGAAGACAAAAGAAGGCTGATAACAAGGTAAAGTTTATTGCTCCAGATGATTTGAAGGCTTTTCTTGATAATCTAGAAAAGAAGCAGTACAAGCGTTATGGTTTGTATTATGAGTATGTCCTCTATCATTTGCTCTTGTCTACAGGATTACGGATCGGTGAAGCCTGCGCCTTAGAATGGACTGACATAGACCTTGATAAGAGTACAATCACAGTAAATAAAACGTATAACAAAGGCTTAAAGGCGGTTAGTACAGCCAAGACAAAGTCAGCCAATCGAACCATTAGCATAGATAATAAAACTATTCTCATGCTCAAACAGTACAGGAACAGACAACGCCAGCTATTTTTCGAGACTGGGGCGCGTGCTCCGTCTGTTGTCTTTGCCACCCCTACAAGAGAATATTTTGATTTGGCAATCAGGCAAAGTGCTTTAGATACCCGTTGTAAAGAAGTAGGTATCCCTCGCTTTACCTTTCACGCTTTCCGCCATACTCACGCTAGTTTATTGCTGAATGCTGGTATCTCATACAAAGAATTACAATATCGATTAGGTCATTCTAATATTACAATGACCTTAGACATCTACAGCCACCTATCAAGAGACAAAGAAAAAGAAGCAGTAGTTTACTTTGAGAAAGCTATTAGCTCCCTTTAGTCCACAAAAAGGTGAACAAATTGTGTTTTTGATAGTTGTAAACATCATCAGAACCTTATTAAATCAACGTTTAGAAAGGGTAAAACCAAAAACTATGTCAAAAATTATTGAACTACCAGAAAATCTTGCTAATCAGATTGCAGCAGGTGAGGTCATCGAGCGACCTAGCAGCGTGGTCAAGGAGTTGATAGAGAATTCCATTGATGCTGGTGCTACTCGGATTATAGTTGAGATTGAAGAAGCGGGACTCAGGAGCATTCAAGTCATTGATAATGGTGAAGGAATTGAGCATGAGGAGGTTTCCTTGGCTTTGCGGCGGCATGCTACTAGTAAAATCAAGAAACAAGCCGACCTTTTTCGAATTCGGACATTGGGCTTTCGGGGAGAGGCACTTCCATCCATTGCCTCTGTTTCACGTTTGACGATTGAAACTGCGACAAGTAGTGGTGCACATGGAACGCTTCTGATTGCGCAAGGTGGAGAAGTTGAGACTTTAGAGCCAAGTAGCTGTCCTAGGGGCACCAAAATCAAAGTGGAAGACCTTTTTTTCAACACGCCTGCTCGCTTGAAATATATGAAAAGTCAACAAGCGGAACTATCTCACATTGTAGATGTGATTAACCGTTTGAGCTTGGCTCATCCGGAGGTCGCTTTCACTCTTGTTAATGACGGTAAAGAGATGACACGGACAGCAGGAACAGGAAATCTGCGTCAAGCAATTGCTGGCATTTATGGACTGACAACAGCCAAAAAAATGATTGAAATTTCAGCTTCTAATCTGGATTTTGAAGTATCAGGCTATATTAGTCTACCAGAGTTGACGCGTGCCAATCGTAACTACATCACCATTTTCATCAATGGTCGTTACATCAAGAATTTCCTGCTCAATCGAGCTATTCTTGATGGTTACGGTAGTAAGCTCATGGTTGGGCGATTCCCGATTGCTGTGATTGATATTCGGATTGACCCATATCTTGCTGATGTCAATGTTCACCCGACCAAGCAAGAAGTGCGGATTTCAAAGGAGCGAGAGCTCATGACCTTGATATCGCAAGCTATTGCTGCAAGTTTGAAAGAGCAAGATTTGATTCCGGACGCATTAGAGAATTTAGCCAAATCAACCATTAACCGAGCAATTAAGCCTGAGCAGACCAGCCTCCCTCTCAAAGAGAACCGACTTTATTACGATAAAGAAAGAAATGACTTCTTTGTGAAACCACAAGTGTCAGAAGCTCAACCTTCTTTTGAGGAATCTGCCCGATTAGACCAACAATCTGCTGATACAGATGAACTCAATTCAAAAGCTGCTTCTGTCAAATTTGCAGAAAGGCAATCTCCTTCTTACAATCAACTAGATCATCCAGAGCTGGATCAGGCGAGCTTAGAGAGAGCTTTAGATAAGCTAAATAGAGAAGAAACTTCAACGTTTCCAGAATTGGAATATTTCGGGCAAATGCACGGCACCTACCTTTTTGCTCAAGGAAACGGTGGTCTTTATATTATTGACCAACATGCAGCTCAAGAGCGAGTAAAGTACGAATATTATCGTGAAAAAATCGGAGATGTAGATGCTAGTCAGCAGCAGCTTCTGGTTCCCTATATCTTTGAATTTCCAGCTGATGATATGTTGCGTCTGAAACAACGAATGACTCTTTTAGAAGAAGTCGGTGTTTTCCTTGAAGAATACGGAACTAATCAATTTATTCTTCGTGAACATCCCATTTGGTTTAAGGAAGAGGAAATCGAATCAGGTATTTATGAGATGTGCGATATGCTGCTTCTAACCAAGGAAGTCTCTATCAAGAAATATCGCGCTGAGCTGGCTATTATGATGAGTTGCAAACGCTCTATTAAAGCCAATCACAGTTTAGATGACTATTCAGCGCGTGATTTGATTTTTCAGTTATCACAATGCGACAATCCCTACAACTGCCCTCACGGTCGTCCCGTTTTGGTCAACTTCACCAAATCTGATATGGAAAAAATGTTCCGTCGGATTCAGGAAAATCATACTAGCCTGAGAGAATTGGGCAAGTATTAAAACTATTTATAAAAGCTCTAAAACAGAGAGTGGGACGATGAAATCAGTAGTTTCGTAGAAACTTGATTTCATCATCCCACCTCCGCACAGCTCGAAAGGTTTGGGGAACCCTTCGAGGCTGGAAATAAAGTCAAGTGAAACTTGGGTCAAAAGGACTGGAAAAGTTGAGTTATCAACGTATTAGAGTCCACTCAGCAGTGATTGATTGGCACTAAAGTGCCTAATCAATTGTGCATGGGAAACTCTACATTGACTAAAGTCACTAAAGCTTCTCCAAACCACTGCGTCTTATAATTCTGGCTATATAAACAACAGAAGCTGAGCACTTTTGTCTCAGCTTCTGTTGTTAAGATTTTATCTGTAATTGAGTTTCAGCAGTGATTTAAGATGTTTGGCTATAGGAATGGGGTTCTTGATGTTCAGCACTTTCTACTTTAAAGTTTGTTATCTAGTCCAAGTAAGTTTTCTTGATGGTCAGATACCTCTTGCAGGCTAAGGCTGCGCCGGCAGATAGAAAGAAGAGGAAAAAGATGAGGGATGGATTCCAGGGAAGATAGAGTCCTCCTGCGAAAAAGAAGAGGGTGATGGCCAGAAAGAGGATATAGAGGACGTTGACCAGACCAAAGCTTCTGACCTCCTGTTGATAGCCCTCGCTTTCCGAAGTAGTCCACTTGGGTCTGGCTTCTTTCTCATCTGCCTGATCCAGTAGCAGATAATCCGTCGTCACCTGAAAGATTTTGCTCAGTTCGATGACCTTCTCGATTTCCGGCAAGGTCTGAGCAGATTCCCACTTGGAGATGCTCTGCCGGGAGACATTGACCTTTTCCGCCAGTTGATCCTGAGACCAGCCTCTTTCCTTTCGCAGTTCAAAAATTCGTTTATTGATTTGCATTTGCTGAATCTCTTTTCATATTTCTCTACTTGTATTGTACCATGATTGAGAGAACTTGAACATATAGCCAGCTTTCCTTTTTGTCAACCGGAGGTTGCACTTTTATTTGCAGTTTCTGCGCTCAGAATATGATATACTAAAAGGGTTGAAAAGGAGAAGTCATGTACGAATATTTTAAAGGAATTTTAAGTAAAATCACAGCCAAATATATTGTAGTGGAGGTGGGGCAAATTGGCTATATCCTGCATGTGGCAAATCCCTATGCCTATTCAGGTCAGGTCAATCAGGAGATTCAAGTTTTTGTTCATCAGGTGGTTAGAGAGGATGCCCAGCTCCTCTACGGTTTTCGCACAGAGGATGAAAAGCAGCTTTTTCTCAATTTGATTTCGGTTTCTGGTATTGGACCTGTTTCTGCTCTTGCGATAATCGCTGCCGATGATAATGCCGGTTTGGTGCAGGCTATTGAGCAGAAAAACATCACTTATCTGACAAAATTTCCTAAAATCGGCAAAAAAACAGCCCAGCAGATGGTGTTGGACTTAGAAGGCAAGGTTGTGGCAACAGGTGTTGCTCCTAAGCAAGTTGCTGTTGCAGCTACTAGTGACAATAAAGAATTGGAAGAAGCCATGGAAGCCATGCTAGCTCTGGGATACAAGGCGGCTGAACTCAAGAAAATTAAGAAATTCTTTGAAGGAACCAATGATACCGCGGAAAACTATATCAAATCTGCCCTCAAAATGCTGGTAAAATAAAGGAGAAAAGATGAAACGATGTAGCTGGGCAAAAGAGAATAACCCTTTATATGTCGCTTATCATGACCAAGAGTGGGGGATTCCTTTGCATGATGAGCGGGCTTTATTTGAGTTGCTCTGCCTAGAGACCTATCAGGCAGGACTGTCTTGGGAGACTATTCTTAATAAACGAGCAGCCTTCCGACAAGCTTTTCATGGCTATGATGTTCATCAGGTGGCAGTCATGACAGATGCGGAGTTAGAAGGCATTTTACAAAATCCTGCCGTCGTCCGAAATCGTCGGAAAATCTATGCAACACGTGCCAACGCCCAAGCTTTTCTGAAAATACAGGCAGAATTTGGCAGTTTTGATCATTATCTCTGGTCTTTTGTAGACTTTACACCGATTGACAATCCTGTCAAGGATTACAAGCAGATGCCCTCAAAGACTCCGTTGTCTGAAAAACTGGCTAAAGATATGAAGAGACGAGGCTTTGAATTTGTAGGACCAGTCTGTGTCTATTCTTTCCTGCAGGCGGCAGGTCTTGTCAATGACCATGAGGAGACTTGCGATTTTAATTCAGCAAGAAAAATAATCAAACGATTTTAAGAGCTTTGCTATCTTTTATGTGAGCAGTCAGTGCAATATTTATTGGCCGATACTGTTTTATATTTTTCATAATGTTGCTGTATTTATGATGATATGATATCACTACAAAACCATGACCAAAGTTCCAATCGTAATCAAAATGCTGCCAATCAAGGATTTCATAGTAAAATCCTTGTGTAGAAAGATAAAAGCAAGAATGAGTGTGAGGGCAACACTAAGTTTATCAATAGGAAGACCTTGGATGCTTCTCCCTCCTGCAATGCTCGGTAATAACAGAGCCAGGAAGCGCCCGTCGCCAATCCATATAAAATCAAGTAAATCCAACTTTTCTTGCTGATGTTAGCAAGACCGAGTTGCCCTTTGGTCAAAAAGACCATACCCCAAGCCATTAAAACAACGACCACTGTCCGAATAGCTGTCGCTAGATTAGAATTGACGCCAGAAATCCCGATTTTGGCTAAGATATAAGATAGATGTTAGTGCTGCAAATAAAGCAGAAAGGAATGCAAAAACTGCCCACATCATTAAATCTCCTTAAATGTTTTGTTTTCTTTATTTTATCACATTTGATTCTATCTAACACAGCAAACTAAGGGCACTCAGGCAGTACAAAATTCTCTGTTTTTTTATATAAACCCTAGTTTTGCTAAGCTAATCCTCATTTTTGAAGAGGCTGGGGCGAAAGTCTCCAACTTCAAAGTATATAAAGCGATAAATCAATGATGTAGTAGCTGATTGCTCAAAGCACGGCTTTGTGGTGATGCGAAGCAAGTCTCAGGGTATTAGCTTTTCAAGCTCGCAAAAACACTTTTGACGAAAACTTTATTTTCTTTATCCACCGTCTCAACAGTCTCCCAGACTGTTGAGCAAGCTTGCGGAGGTGAGATTACGAACTAAAAATTTTCAAGATGAGTTCTACCTCACTCCCATAATCGAGGTAATCATATTATTGATGTGACACAATTATAGTTATAAATTAGAAGGCTGGCAATTCCAGACTTTTTCTTTTTGAAAAATTCTTAGTCTTATCAATTTGCTTACAGATTCTTTTCTTAAAATGAAGTTTTTAAGATTTTTTGTGATAAAATAAAATCAATTGCGAATAGTAAGGTAGGAGGTTCTATGAAAGCAGAAATTATTGCTGTGGGTACTGAAATTCTGACAGGTCAGATTGTCAATACAAATGCCCGATTTTTATCGGAAAAATTAGCGAGTCTGGGTGTAGATGTGTATTTCCAAACAGCGGTTGGAGATAATGAAGCTCGTCTGTTATCCATTTTAGAAATTGCTCGAAATCGTAGTAATTTGGTCATCTTAACTGGAGGATTAGGCCCAACAGAAGATGACTTGACTAAGCAAACTTTGGCAAAATTCTTAAATCGTAGGTTGGTATTTGACCGAATGGCTACGGAGAAATTGGACTGCTTTTTCGCAAGTCGACCGGATTATGCTCGAACACCAAACAATGATCGGCAAGCTCAGATAGTGGAAGGATCGACTCCTCTCCAAAACGAAACCGGACTTGCGGTGGGAGGCGTGATTGAAGTCGGTGGCGTGACTTATGTTGTTCTCCCCGGACCGCCTAGTGAATTAAAGCCTATGGTAAATAATGAGCTGGTTCCGCTGTTAGCAACTGGTCAAAAATTGTATTCAAGAGTCTTGCGATTCTTTGGTATCGGTGAAAGTCAATTAGTAACCCTTTTAGGAGATTTAATTGATAATCAGACCGATCCGACCATTGCTCCTTATGCTAAGACGGGAGAGGTGACATTGCGATTGTCCACCAAGGCTGCTAGTCAAAATGAAGCAGATATTAAGTTTGCCCATTTAGAAAAGAAAATTTTATCTGTACAGACTTTTGAGAAACAACATTTAGCAGATCTTTTCTATACTTATGGAGATGATAATTCTCTGGGACAAACAGCTTTTGAACTGTTGAGAAGAGCAGGAAAGACCGTCACAGCAGCTGAAAGTTTGACTGCAGGACTCTTTCAAGCAACTTTGTCAAACTTTGCTGGAGCCTCCAATGTTTTTAGTGGTGGCTTTGTTACCTACAGTATGGAGGAAAAGAGCCGAATGCTGGGCATTCCCTTGGCAGACTTAGAAAAGCATGGGGTAGTTTCAGCTTTTACAGCGGAGAAAATGGCTGAGCAGGCAAGAAAATTGACCGCTAGTGACTATGCGGTGAGCTTGACAGGTGTGGCAGGTCCAGACAGCTTAGAAGGACATCCAGCAGGGACAGTTTATATCGGTTTAGCAACCACAGGGGATGTTCAGTCTATTAAGGTTAATATTGCCGGTCGCAGTCGGACAGATGTACGTAAAATAGCCGTTCTGCATGCTTTCAATCTGCTACGAAAAACTTTATTAAAAAACGAAAATATGCTACAATAATTAGATAGGCAAAAAAATAATTTATCATTATACAGGAGAAATAAATGGCGAAAAAACAAAAAAAATTAGAAGAAATTTCAAAAAAATTTGGCGAGGAACGTCAAAAAGCGCTAGACACTGCACTTAAAAATATTGAAAAAGATTTTGGTAAGGGAGCAATTATGCGCCTAGGTGAGCGTGCTGAACAAAAAGTTCAAGTTATGAGTTCAGGTAGTTTGGCATTAGATATCGCTCTTGGTGCAGGAGGGTATCCAAAGGGGCGGATTATTGAAATCTATGGACCAGAGTCTTCTGGTAAGACGACCGTAGCTCTTCATGCGGTGGCGCAGGCTCAAAAAGAAGGCGGTATTGCAGCTTTTATTGATGCAGAACACGCTCTTGATCCAGCTTATGCGCAAGCTCTTGGGGTTAATATTGATGAACTCTTACTTTCTCAACCTGACTCAGGCGAGCAAGGCCTTGAAATTGCTGGTAAATTGATTGACTCTGGTGCGGTAGATTTGGTAGTTATTGACTCCGTGGCTGCCCTCGTACCGCGTGCTGAAATTGACGGAGACATTGGAGATAGCCACGTTGGCTTGCAAGCGCGGATGATGAGTCAAGCTATGCGTAAATTGTCTGCTTCTATTAACAAAACGAAGACAATTGCGATTTTCATCAACCAATTGCGTGAAAAAGTTGGTATTATGTTTGGAAATCCAGAAACAACACCTGGTGGTCGTGCCTTGAAATTCTATGCGTCTGTTCGTTTGGATGTTCGCGGAAATACCCAAATCAAGGGAACTGGTGATGAAAAAGATACCAATGTTGGTAAGGAAACTAAGATTAAGGTTGTGAAGAATAAGGTTGCTCCGCCATTCAAGGAAGCTTTCGTAGAAATCATGTATGGTGAAGGAATTTCTAAAACAGGCGAGTTGATTAAAATTGCGACAGACCTTGATATTATCAAAAAAGCGGGTGCTTGGTATTCTTATAATGATGAAAAGATTGGTCAAGGGTCTGAAAATGCTAAGAAATACTTGGCGGATCATCCAGAAATTTTTGATGAAATTGATCATAAAGTTCGAGTGCATTATGGTTTGATTGAGGATGATGCTGAAGATGAAAAAAATGCAGAAGCAACCAAATCAACAAACAAAGTAGAGGAAGTCACACTAGATTTGGATGACGCGATTGAGATTGAGGAATAATTTTTTAAAAATAGGTCGCAAGACGGAGGGATTTTGTGGTATAATATAGTATGATAATAGTACCGTGTGGCGAAAGGAGTACTTACATGATTACAATTTATACTGTCTCAAGTTGCACTAGTTGTAAAAAAGCAAAAACATGGCTCAATGCTCACCAGTTAACTTATAAAGAACAAAATCTTGGTAAAGAAGGGATTACAAAAGAAGAGTTGTTAGATATTCTAACAAAAACTGAAAATGGAGTTGCAAGTATTGTGTCTTCAAAAAATCGTTATGCAAAAGGTTTAGGCGTAGATATCGAAGAATTGAGTGTGAGTGAAGTGATTGATTTGATTATGGAAACGCCACGTATTTTGAAAAGTCCTATTCTAGTAGATGATAAACGTCTTCAAGTAGGATACAAAGAAGATGATATTCGTGCATTCTTACCTCGCTCGGTTCGTAATGTTGAAAATACAGAAGCGCGTTTACGCGCAGCCTTGTAAAGAGTGGAATTTCCACTCTTTTTTTATTTCGATGTTTATTGATATTAAAAATATGATAAAATAAAGAATGAGGAGGAGTTAATCCATGAAAAGAAGCCTGATTCTATTAACCATTATTCTCACAGTCTTAGCAGGTTGTGGTCAAAAGAAAGAAACAAAATCAAAAACAAGCAAGCAATCAATTGATAGTACGTTGCCAGTTATTGCAAACGCTGAAAAAGAAACAGTTGTGACAAAAAACTTATCATTCCCTAAAACAGCTGAAGGGGTTCAACAAACACAAACAATTACTTACAAAGGCGATCAATTTTTAAGTTTAACGATTGAGCAAATCATGCCGATGAAAGAAGAATTGAAAAAAGTAATTGCGGAAGTTGGAGTTGCTGAGGCGCAAAAATTATTGGAAAAATCTTTGGCTGAAGATGAAAAAGTTACACAAGCAAAAAATTTGCAAGGCTTTTCAACCTCTTTGGAAATTATAAATGAGCAAGAATTGAAGCGAACTCATACGTTTGATTTTCAAGTTTTGGATGTTAATAAAGCCGCAAATACTGAGTATTTAAAGAATATGAAATTAAAAGAATTTTTAAAAATGAAACCAAAAGAATATGTTGAAGATCAGATTGCCAGTGGTGCAACGGAAGTCAATCAATAACTGTCAATCATTGGTTGCCTTTTTAGACAGGTCGTTTTAACAACGTTTACAAAAGCTGGTATACTATTCTTATAAAGTTCTAAAATACAAGGAGGATATTTTTATGAGAAAATCGGTTGTTTTGTTAGGAGCAAGTTTGTTGCTGCTCACAGCTTGTGGTCAAAAATCCGGTCAGAATCAGTCAGGGGATAGTAAGACTGGTTTGAGTATTGTGAAAAAGGATTCTGTTGTGACCAAGTCTTTTCAACAAAAACAGACTGTCCAAGGGATTGAACAAACACTTACGCAAACTATTTCTTATGAGGGAAAACCCTTTAAGAAGTTTGTGATAAATCTTGAACAAATACTTCCTGAAAGTATGAAGAGTGTATTAGCGGGTCAAGATTTAGAAAGCACTAAGCCGCACTTGATTTCTGCTTTTGAAAAGGCTGCAGGATTGGATAAATTTAAGTCTTTAGGCGGTGTTGATGTTAAAACAGACATTACAAAAGACTAAATTATTAAAGTTACAATCAATATTGATATGAGCAAAATCAACCTTGATGAAGCATCAAAACTGGATACATATGGCTCTATGTTTTCAACTATTAAAAATTTAACAACCAAACAATATATTGAATCTGTCAAAGCAGCTGGAGCTAAAGAAGTTGCAAATCCATGATTTTATAGGTGTATAATGAAACAAAAAGAGGCTGGGACAAAAATCCTTAACCTCGGCAGATTTTTATGAGTTTCTTGCAAGTTGCAGTGGTTGAGTGAGTTCTATGCGGTTGATAAATCAACCGTTACAGCCCTACTCAACTGTGCGGGGGTGGGACGACAAAATCAAATTTCTTCGAAATTACCGATTTTTGTCCCACTCCCTTTTTCAACACCTTTCATTTGTGAAAAGTCTTGAAATGTGCTATAATATGGGTATTCTAGTGAAAGAAGGTGTAATTGTGGGATTTACAGATGAGACAGTACGTTTTAATCTTGATGATTCAAACAAAAAAGAGATTAGTGAAACATTGAAAGATGTCTATGTGTCGCTGAATGAAAAGGGCTATAACCCAATCAACCAAATCGTAGGATACGTACTTAGTGGTGATCCTGCGTATGTACCTCGCTATAATAATGCACGAAATCAAATTCGTAAATATGAACGTGATGAGATTGTAGAAGAATTAGTTCGTTATTATTTGAAAGGGCAAGGCATTGATCTCTAATGAGAATTATGGGGTTAGATGTTGGTTCAAAAACAGTCGGTGTCGCGGTTAGTGATCCACTTGGTTTTACAGCTCAAGGACTTGAAATTATTCCTATTGATGAAGAAAAAGGGGAATTTGGTTTTGATCGTTTAAGTGAGCTTGCAAAAGAATATAAGGTTGAGAAGTTTGTTGTAGGACTACCTAAAAATATGAACAACACAAGCGGACCACGTGTAGAAGCAAGTCAAGCTTATGGTGCTAAGATTGAGCAATTATTTCATTTGCCAGTTGAATACCAAGATGAGCGTCTAACAACGGTAGCTGCGGAGAGAATGCTGATCGAGCAAGCGGATGTGAGTAGAAAGAAGCGAAAAAAAGTGATTGATAAGCTCGCAGCGCAGCTCATATTGCAGAATTATTTAGATCGAAATTTTTAATAAATAAAGGAGAAAACATGGCACACGATCATAACCATGACCATGAACACGAAGAGCGTGAATTGATTACGCTAGTAGACGAGCAAGGGAATGAAACTTTGTTTGAAATTCTCTTGACCATTGACGGAAAAGAAGAATTTGGTAAAAACTATGTTCTCTTGATTCCAGCTAGCGCAGAAGAAGATGAAAATGGCGAGGTAGAAATTCAAGCCTACTCGTTTACTGAAAATGAAGACGGAACAGAGGGTGACCTCCAACCAATTCCAGAAGATTCAGATGCTGAATGGGATATGATTGAAGAAGTTTTCAATAGCTTTATGGAAGAATAAAAATTGCGTACACTAGCTTTTCGTATTACAAACAATGAAGAGATTGAAAGGCTGTGTGAATAGTTATTTTTATGGTATACGAATGAGTGGTTGGTTAATTCCCATGTGGAGCAAGAGTTCCAGCCATTCAAGTGAATTGTGGGGTGTGACATGAACCAAAGTCTGGTTCTGTTTCACTCCCTTTTTGCTGGGAGAAGAATATGAATGAAATTGAAACGTGGCTAGAGAGTCGCATTGGTTTAAATTTTCGCTCTGGTTTAGAGCGAATGAGACAGGCTATAAGTCTTTTGGATCATCCCGAAGAAAATTATCCCATTATTCATGTGACAGGAACGAACGGAAAAGGCTCAAGCATTGCTTTTATGAGTCAATTATTTGCAGAGCATAAAAAGAAGGTGGGAACCTTTACGTCACCTCATATGGTAAGTGTTCATGACCGGATTTGTATCAATCAAAAACCCATTTCCGATGAAGACTTCACTCGACTGGGACGCCAAGTTCAGGAAATGGAAAGACAGCTTCGACAAACACATGACCCACTTTCTTATTTTGAAATTTTAACCCTTATAGCTTTATTGTATTTCGAAGAAGAGCAGGTAGATGTGGCTTTAATTGAGGTGGGAATTGGTGGACTTTTAGATGCAACAAATGTAGTGATAGGAGATGTTGCGGTTGTAACGTCTGTAGGATTGGAACATCAAGAAACATTAGGAAACTCCATAGTAGCAATTGCGGAGCAGAAAGCAGGGATTTTTAAGGAGAAAAAAGTGGCTGTCATCGGACCGCTGACTGAAGAAGCGAGAAGAGTTTGTGAACTGTGTGCGAAAAAGCTAGATGTTGTTTTGTACGAATATGGCAGAGATTTTTCGTTTTCAAAAGGACAATTTTTCAGCTCAGATGTGAATATTCCTCATCTAAAGTTGAGCCTAGTAGGTACTTATCAAGAAGAAAATGCCACTGTTGCTTTGCAAAGTTTTCTTTTATTTATGAAACAGCAAAATTGGCAACCACAAGTGAAATGGATACGAAAAGCTCTGCAAGAGACACATTGGGCAGGGAGGCTGGAATATTTTGAGCGAGGAATTTATCTGGACGGGGCTCACAATTTACCAGCTTTATCCCGTTTGGTGGAGTTTATTCTCCAGCAAGAACGGCAAGAAATCTTTCTCTTATTCGGTGCTTTGAAACGCAAAAATTATCAGGGGATGCTGTCTTATCTTCAGCAGGAATTGCCTCATGTGCAGTTGTTCGTAACGACTTTTGAGGATGACGGTGCAATAGATAAGCAGAATCTTACAACCGAAACCTACGTTTCCTCTTACCGGGAGTTTATCGAACAATTCATTAAAAGCGCTAATGACAATCAGCTCCTTTTTGTAACAGGTTCTCTTTATTTTATTGCGGAAGTTCGTGCTTTTCTTTTGGAGAAAGAAATTGACTGATTAGAATGGTGAATGGCATAATAGAAATGTAGATAAAGGAGGGGAAATGGCACATTTAAAGAAATTCAGCTACGTCACATTTTTTCTGATAGGACTTATCATTTTGACATCGTGTACCAAGTCTAACCAAACTTCACCGTTCTCTCAATCTGTCTCAAGCAGCCAATCAACTACAGTCTCAAGTGAGAGTAGTGTTTCGCCAACTATTGCAGAAAATTCGTCAGAAAAATTAGACGGTACTTATAGAGGTATGGACGAAGAAGATGAGATTACTTTGGTTATCAAAGGAAATAGTGGTACGTGGACAGAAAAAGAGCCAAACGGTAAAGAGAAAGTAAAACAGGTGAGCATTGATCCGACAAATCAGCGAATGACGATTGGTGATGACATTGAGCATTATATGATTGATGGCAAACAGTTAACGATTGAGGATATTGAGCAAGAAAATGGAGAAAATGATACAGTTGTTTTAACGAAGCAATAACTTGTCTAATGTTGGTGCAAAATTTCTTGATAAAAATTTGATATAAGCTTGCGAAAACTAGGACGCGTTAGGCTTTAAGTTTATTGATTCATACAAGTCGATATGAGAAGCTGCATTTGTTTTAGCGAATTATTCACAAAGGGGCTTGCTTCATGAACTTTATCTGTTGCTTCTAACCGCTTTCTAAATTGGTAGTGGACAACAATCAGTATTCTAGTTAAAATGTAGAGATAGGGGGTAGGAGTGAAAGTGGCTGGTTACGAACCACAACTTTTCTTTTACTCTTTTTTGCTCTAATGAAAAAATACTTTGAATATCGAAGAATGAGTAATTCTGGCTTGATTTATTAGGGATTCCCCGTTATACTAGTACTAAATAAAAACAGGGAGAGAACATGAATTTTAGGAAATTTCAGCTATTGATGTCAAAATATGGTTTTAGCATCATTATTATGGCGCTAGAACTGGCACTTGTTTTTTGGTTTTTCTTTTGGCTTGGTCGCTGGATGCCTACTTTATGGATTGTCTTTGTGATTTTCTTCAGTCTGGCAACGATTTTAGCGATTGTCAATCGTTCAATGACACCGGAAAGTAAAGTAACTTGGCTCTTGGTAGCGTTTGTTCCAGTCATTGGCCCCTTGCTTTATTTGATGTTTGGCGAGCGCCGATTGTCTAGAGGTGAACTGAAACAGCTAAAAAATATGGATCAGATGAAATTTCGTGAGGACAATAGCTATGAGTTGCGGTTATACTTGAAAAAAACAGATAAATCAGCTTACGGGATTATCAAGTCGCTTCTCAGCATGGATCATAATGCGGATGTTTACGATGGCACGGAATCGCAATTTTTCCCTTTGGGAGAAGAGATGTTCCAGAAAATGCTGGAAGATTTACGCAAAGCAGAAAAATTTATTTTTTTGGAATATTACATTGTGGAAGAAGGTATCATGTGGAATAGTATTTTGGATATTCTGCGTGAAAAGGCAGCCCAAGGTGTGGAAGTGAAAATGCTCTATGATGACATTGGCTGTATGGCAACTCTTCCGGGAGATTATACCAGCCGATTGCAGGCTATGGGGATTGACGCTCATAAGTTTAACAAAGTGATTCCGCGGATGACGGTGGCTTATAATAATCGAGATCATCGGAAAATCCTCGTCGTTGACGGGCAGATTGGCTATACTGGTGGTATTAATCTGGCAGATGAATACATCAATCACATCGAGCGATTTGGTCACTGGAAAGACGGTGGGATTCGTCTGAACGGGCGCGCTGTAAAAGCCTTGACACGGCTGTTTCTGATGAACTGGTATATCAACCGTGGGAAAATCAGTGATTTCGATCGCTATCATTTGGACAACAAAGCTGTAGATGCGTCAGGGCTCTATATTCCGTATGGAAGCGGACCGAAGCCCATGTATAAAGCTCAAGTGGGTAAAAATGTCTATCAAAATATAATCAGCCAGGCGACAGATTATGTGTATATTGCCACGCCGTATTTAATCATTGATTATGATTTGACGGAAGACATCAAAAATGCTGCTATGCGGGGGGTAGATGTCCGCATTGTGACACCTTATATTCCGGATAAAAAAATCATTCAGCTTATTACGCGAGGAGCTTATCCTGATTTAATGGCGGTTGGGGTTCGGATTTATGAGTATACACCGGGCTTTATTCACAGTAAGCATGTAGTGGCTGATGATGATTTTGGTGTTGTCGGAACAATCAATTTTGATTATCGCAGCTTAGTTCATCACTATGAAAATGCTGTTTTGATGTATAAGACGCCTTCTATGTTTGACTTGAAGCGAGATTTTGAGAAATTGTTTGAAACCTCACAAGAAATACATGAAGATACCATTAAAAACACCTGGTATCAACGCTTGATTAAAGAAATTGTCGAATTATTTGCACCGATGCTATAAAATTTCTCTTGTAATGAGAGGAATTTTTCTTTTTTACGAATAATCTAGTAAAAGGAGGCAGAATGGTTATCGATTTAACAAGTGAAGAAAAGGAATTTTTGAAAGAGTATGTGGCTGTAAGTTATCATCGTTTTCGAGAATTGGAATACTACACTTTACTTTTGAAAAAGATGCAGAACCTGTCAGAATCAAGCTGACAGATAGGGAAGATTTTGATATACTAGATAAGACTGATATCAAGGAGAATCTTTATGTACGATACAATGCCTGAACAAGAGATGAAAGAGACAGTAGTAGAGACGCTTCACGAAGAGAACGAGAAAAAATCGGTTTTTATAGAGCCAACGTCGACTCCTTTTGTCGTTTTATTTTTGTGGAGCTTATTATTGAGCGTTTTAAGTGTTGCCAATCCATTTTTGACCAACCTTTCTACTAATCTGCAATCTCAAAATTTATATGCAGGTTGGGCAATGGCGCAAGGGCAGGTTATTTATAGAAATATTTATGGAACGAGTGGTCTGCTTTATTATCTAGCTAATTGGGTGGGTAGTCTCTTTATGGGCAATATTTTCTTTGTGGCAATGCAATGCTTGGCTTTGTTTGTTGCAGGAATTTATCTGTTTAAAATCGTATATCAATTAACGGCTGTAAAAAACACTTCTATCAAAATCCTTTCTTTATTCTATTGTTTGACGCTCGCTTTAGGCTGGGGCGGCTTATACTCTAGTATTTTTGCTTTCCCATTTGTCTTTGGATCGCTGTACTTTCTGATGCGTTATGTGACAGGAGAAGCAAGCGACAGAGGTTTTATTGGCTTTGGAGCACTTGGTGCGCTGATCTTTATGATTGATCCGGTGACGAGCCTTGTATTTTATTTGGTGACTTTCCTTGCTCTGCTAGTTTATAATATTTGGGCAAAGAAAAAAGCGCACGGTCTGTATCAATTATTTGCCATTTTGGTAGGATTCTCGCTTGTATTTTATCCGCTAGGTTATTATACGGTTTTGAATGGCAGTTTTGGGCTCGCCATTAGTCAGATTCTTTATCCTTGGGATAGCTTGCATTTTTCAGGGTCGCATTTATTGTACAATGGTTTGCTTTATGGAGGACTTATTATTGGACTTGGTATAGTTGTGACTTGGGTGAGAAGTTTTTCATTGCCAACGAATTCTTTAGAACGATTTCTACAACTCTTTAGTTTTTTAGCCTCTCTCTTTCTTGTTGTGTTTGTTTTCTTTTTGCCAGATCGGGGAGCCTCTCAACTGTTGCCGATTTTGCCATTTTTTATAGTTCTAGTCAGTATGTGGCTTGGAAAGCAGTCATTCCATAGAGGTGGAAGGCACAGTAGAGTTCAAAAATCTTCGTCTGCTTTCGGAACTTATATTACAAAGAATGCTTTTTTACCGCTTTTAGTCATGATTTACTTAATTGGTTTTCCGTTTGTCAATCAGTATGTTTTATCGACAGGCGAAACAAGTGAGCGTATTTCTGCGGCAAATTATATCAAGAGCAAATCAAAGAATACTGATAAAATCTATGCTTGGGACACAACGGCAGCTCTCTACCAAGCGAGTGGGCGCCTATCTGCGGTACCGATTTTAACCCCTAGCTTGTACCAAGGAACAGATGAAAATCAAATGTCCCTAGTGAATAACTTGAAAGAAACGCCTCCAACTTATATTTTGGTCAACGATCAAGTGTCTCTTCTGCAAGATATCAAAAAACAATTAAAAGAAAATTATCAGCAGACAGACCTAAAACTCAATCATTTCAAGCTCTATAAGTTGAAATAAAAAATCAATATCTTGTGTTTAAAATAAAATTTAAAGTTTTTCACCACAAGATATTGATTTTTTTTATTGGAGTGATATAATATGTTTTATACGAATGGAGGAGCTCATGATTGCATTAAAAGAAGAAACAGTACAAGGATTTGCTGATATTTATGTAGAAAAACGTGACGGTCGTCGTGTGGCGTTTGACGCAGACAAGATCTACAAAGCTCTTGTCAAGGCTAGCCAAGAAGTAACGACGATGACTCCGTTGTTAGAAGCAAAACTTGAAGGTATTACCAATAAAATCGTAGCAGAAGTGATTTCACGTTTTCCTGCGGGTGTTAAAATCTATGAAATTCAAAATATCGTGGAGCACGAATTACTGAATGCCAATGAATACGCCATTGCAGAAAGCTATATTACTTACCGCACACAACGTGATTTTGCGCGCTCAAAAGCAACAGATATTAACTTTACAATCGGAAAATTGCTTAACAAAGACCAAGCAGTTGTCAATGAAAATGCCAATAAAGATAGCGATGTTTTCAACACCCAGCGTGATTTGACGGCGGGAATTGTTGGGAAATCGATTGGTTTGCAAATGCTGCCACCACATGTGGCAAATGCACACCAAAAAGGAGACATCCACTATCACGATTTGGATTACAGTCCTTATACACCGATGACGAATTGCTGTTTGATTGATTTTAAGGGCATGTTGGCAAATGGCTTTAAGATTGGAAATGCTGAAGTCGAAAGTCCAAAATCCATTCAAACAGCGACTGCGCAAATCTCTCAAATTATTGCAAACGTAGCTTCTAGTCAATATGGTGGTTGCTCTGCTGACCGAATTGATGAAGTTTTAGCGCCTTATGCTGAAAAAAATTATGAAAAACATTTGAAGGATGCGCGTGAATGGGTGCTTCCTGAAAAGCAAGAAGAGTTTGCCTGGACAAAGACTAAAAAAGACATTTATGATGCCATGCAATCTTTGGAGTATGAAATCAATACCTTGTTTACATCAAATGGACAAACGCCATTTACCTCACTTGGCTTTGGGCTTGGAACCAATCGTTTTGAGCGTGAAATTCAAAAAGCTATTCTTCAAATCCGCATCAAAGGTCTTGGCTCTGAGCACCGTACAGCCATCTTCCCTAAATTGATTTTCACGTTGAAGCGTGGATTGAATTTAGAACCCGGTAGTCCAAACTACGACATTAAGCAGTTGGCCTTGGAATGCGCTACGAAGCGGATGTATCCGGATGTCTTGTCTTACGACAAGATTGTGGAATTAACGGGTTCTTTCAAAGTTCCAATGGGTTGCCGTTCTTTCTTACAAGGTTGGAAAGATGAAAATGGTCAAGAAGTCAATTCTGGTCGTATGAATCTTGGGGTTGTAACTGTCAACCTTCCAAGAATTGCCCTCGAATCTGAAGGTAATATGGATAAATTCTGGGAAATCTTCAATGAACGGATGAACATTGCTGAAGATGCCCTTGTCTATCGTGTGGAACGTACAAAAGAAGCAACGCCAGCTAATGCTCCTATCCTTTATCAATATGGCGCTTTTGGGCAACGTCTTGGTAAATATGACAAGGTAGATCAACTCTTTAAACATCGTAGAGCTACGGTTTCTCTCGGCTATATCGGTCTGT
Organism: Streptococcus sp. HMSC073A12; assembly: GCF_001812815.1. Taxonomy (NCBI): domain Bacteria; kingdom Bacillati; phylum Bacillota; class Bacilli; order Lactobacillales; family Streptococcaceae; genus Streptococcus; species Streptococcus sp. HMSC073A12. The sequence goes on from NZ_KV810528.1 coordinate 57,911, forward strand.
ATGAAGTAGCGACTGTCTTTTATGGTGGTGAATGGGAACATAACCCAGAAGCTAAGAGATTTACAGTAGATATTGTTCGTGAAATGAAACGCCGTGTCGAAGAGTGGTCTGACCAATATGATTATCACTTCTCAGTTTACTCTACACCGTCTGAAAGTCTGACAGATCGCTTCTGTCGTCTGGATACAGAAAAATTTGGTCTTGTGAAAGATATTACAGATAAGGAATACTATACTAATAGCTTCCACTATGATGTTCGGAAGAATCCGACACCGTTTGAAAAGTTAGACTTTGAAAAAGATTATCCAGCAGCGGGTGCGTCGGGCGGCTTTATCCACTATTGTGAATATCCTGTTTTGCAACAAAATCCAAAAGCGCTCGAAGCTGTTTGGGACTACGCTTATGACCGCGTGGGCTATCTGGGAACCAATACTCCGATTGACCATTGTTATAAGTGCGATTTTGAAGGGGATTTCACGCCAACAGAACGTGGATTTACTTGTCCAAACTGTGGCAATAGCGATCCTAAGACAGTTGATGTTGTCAAGCGAACTTGTGGTTATCTTGGAAATCCTCAAGCCCGTCCGATGGTAAATGGACGTCACAAGGAGATTTCAGCTCGTGTTAAACACATGAATGGTTCAACAATCAAGTTCGAAGGACATCATGTAGAAAAGTAGGAACTTTCATGGGAAAATATCAATTAGACGATAAAGGAAAAGCACAAGTGGCACGCTATCATGAAAAGCATTCCAAAGGCGGAGTCAATAAAAAAGATCGTGTTGCAAATTTGCGAGAACAATTCTTACAAAAAACAAAGAAAAAATAGGAGAAAGAGTGAGGTTTGCATGAAGCTAGTCTCACTCTCTTTCTATCAAGGTGAGAAAAATGGAATTAAGACGACCAAGATTAGAAGATAAAGAGGCGGTGATAGACCTCATACTAGAATTTGAAAGGTCGAATGCTGCACACGATGGCGGTTTTTGGGACAAGGAAAATTTCGTTTATGAAGATTGGATTGCTGGAAACCAAGATGCGGAAATGGGTCTCAATATTCCTAATACATGGGTGCCGGCTATACAGTTTGTTGCCTTTGATAAAGGACAGGCTGTTGGCTTTCTAAATTTACGCTTGCGTCTGAATGAACATTTACGCGGACATGGCGGTCATATTGGTTATAGCATTCGTCCAACTATGCAGGGGAAAGGCTATGCGACCGCTATGTTGAAAGAAGGGCTTCTTGTCGCTGCTTCAAAGAATATCCACCGAGTGCTAGTTACTTGTGCGGAGGACAATTCTGCTAGTAGGGCAGTTATTTTAAAAAACGGGGGCATATTAGAAGACATCCGACAGGGCACCGAACGCTATTGGATAGATTTGAATTAGGAGTAATTTATGGAATTACGAAGACCAGAATTGGCAGATAAAGAAGCGATACTTGAAATGATTGCAGAATACAAAGAGCAGGGGCTTCTCATGAATGGCGGTGTAGAAAGCACTTGGGCATATGCAGAAAATTACGAAGATTGGTTGCAAATCAATCGTGATCAAGAGGCAGGACTGAATTTGAAAGAAGGGCGTGTTCCAGCTATTTTGTTTGCTTCCTTTGCAGATGATCGTGCATTAGGTTTTTTAGGGCTTCGTATGACACTAAATGATTTTTACTTAGAGTTGGGCGGGCATATTGGCTATGGCATTCGGCCTAGTGAGCGGGGGAAAGGGTATGGTAAACAACAATTAGCCTTGGCTTTACTTGAAGCCAAAAAATTAGCGCTCTCTCCCGTTCTGATTACTTGCGATATGGATAATGCTGCTAGTCGAGCAGTGATTTTGGCCAATGGTGGAGTGTTGGAAGATGTACGAGCTGGGAAAGAGCGTTATTGGATAGAGTTGGGGTAGAAAAATGACATGGAATACACCGAAGCCAGGTGAGTGGAAAAGTGAAGAGTTAAGCAAGGGACGTATTATTGACTATAAAGCCTTTAATTTTGTGGATGGTGAAGGGGTGCGTAATTCCCTCTATGTCAGCGGCTGCATGTTTCATTGTGAGGGCTGCTACAATGTAGCGACCTGGTCGTTCAATGCCGGGATTCCTTATACGCAAGAGCTGGAAGAGCAAATCATGAAAGATTTGGCTGAGCCCTATGTTCAAGGACTGACCTTGCTAGGAGGAGAGCCTTTTCTGAATACTGGGATTCTCTTGCCCTTAGTCAAGCGTATTCGACGAGAGTTGCCTGACAAAGATATTTGGTCTTGGACGGGCTATACATGGGAAGAAATGATGCTGGAAACACCAGATAAACTTGAACTTCTTAGTCTCATTGATATTCTGGTAGATGGCCGTTTTGATAAGGCAAAACGAAATCTCATGTTGCAATTTCGAGGTTCCTCTAATCAGCGTATTATTGATGTACAAAAGTCTCTCAAAGCTGGAAAAGTGATTATTTGGGATAGATTGAATGATGGCACAGAAAGTTTTGAGCAGGTTAATCGAGATAAAACAGAATAAATTTGAACCAAGGTAGGAATTGATTGTTCCTACTTTTTTGTTGTTTAAAATGTAATGGCGAAAGATTGCATTGAAAACGCATTTATAATTTAAAGTTTTTGTAATTCTTAAAGAATGTTTGTATTTTTATCTTTTCTTGGTATAATTCCCAATTTACAATTTGTCCAAGAGCACTTATCAGGAACTGTTGTACGAAATTCATTTGGTTTTATTTATCCAACAGACTTTGCTTCTCATTGTTTTTATCTTTTTCTAGCTATTTCTTATTTGTTAAAAGATAAAATAATATGGATACGTAGTATTATAGGTCTTCTTCTTTCTTATTTTGTTCTTAAATATTGTGATGCTCGTTTAAATGCTCTCTCTATTTTTATTGCTACATTAATCTTTTTATTTTTTATTATATGAAGAATACGAAGCTGAAAGTTTATGCTATTTTACCCTTTTCTGTTCCAATTTTATCTTCATTAATGTATTATTTAAGTTCGCGGTTTACTTGGGCAAGTCCATTTTATGTATTGGTGAATAATTTAATGAGTATGAGACTGCATTTAGGTAAAGAAGCTCTATCAAAATATGATTTACATTTATTTGGAACAAAAGGGATTCAATTTATTGGATATGGAGGTTCGACAGAATCGGTTTACAGTTATAATTATGTGGACTCTTCTTATATACAAATGCTATTTACCTATGGCATATTTCCATTAATTATACTTATTATTTTATATGTTCTACAGTCTTGGAAGTCATATAAACAAGGGAATTATTTGTTGTTAGCAATTTTATCTTTGGTATCCGTAAACTGTATGATTGAAGCATTTTGGATTCGACCATCCTATGATATATTTATGTATATAATGTTTCAATTACTTTTCCAAAAAAGGAAAGTGAACTTGAGGATTAATACATGAAAATATTAAAAAATGCTATCTATAATAAGTATTTAGAAGAAGCAAAAAAGAACGATAATGTTATCTTTTGTGGGCGTTTAGCCGATTACAAATATTATGATATGCATGTGGTTATTGAACGAGCTTTGGAAGTAGTGGAGAAAGAATTCTAAGATAGAGTCAACTAATTTTCATTATTTTCTTGGTTTAACTTTATTCTATTTTTCCACCTAACCCTAGCACACGAATGAAGCTTTCGCATTTTAGGAAAGTGTCTCATTTGCGTTCTTTTTTTGATGCTCAAAAAGAGACAAAAATATATAGACCAATGGTTTGAAAACAGGTATAACTATCTTTATCTTAAAATGAAAGTATGTGGGAGGGATTAATGCTTATTTAAGAAAAACTTTAACTTTGTCTTACGGATAGTTAATAAGAGCTTGGTAAACTTTAATCAACCATTAAAAATAATCAAAGGAGTAAATAATATGGTTGACAAAAATCATCGTTCAAATAATGAAAAATATACAAAATGGTCTATCCGTCGGTTAAGTGTAGGTGTTGCTTCCGTAGTTGTGGCAAGTGGATTCTTTATTCTTATTAGTAATCCGGTAAATGCCCAAGTTGGTGCGCAAAACAAGGTGGTGACAACAACCCCTTCAAATAGTTCGACAGACTCTGGTAAATCCATACTTGATTCGAAAGTAGGGCAAACAGAAAGCCCGTCAGCTGAAAAGAAAGGAACACCAAGTACAACAAAACCCTCACAAGACTTGTCTGGCAAAACAACTCAAACACCAGATAAAAAGGTGCAAGAAAAACAAGAAGTTACAGAAGAAAACAAAGTAGGCAAGTCCGTCGCGGAAGCTGCGAAAAAAATCCAAAAGGCGTCAGAAGCAGTTGCAAAAGAAACAGCTTCAAAAGCGCAAGAAGATCCAACTCTTGCTCAAGCTAAGCAATCTGTAACGGACAATATCAAGGGCAGTACAGATGTTCCGGCTTCTTTCCTAGCCAATGCGAACCACCCTGGTCCCTTTGCAGCAGGGGTGAATGAAGTCATTCCGTACGAACTCTTCGGTGGTGATGGGATGTTAACACGTCTCTTGTTGAAATCCTCAGACGGTGCACCGTGGTCAGATAACGGCACGGCAAAACACGCTGGCTTACTACCTTTTGCCAACATTCCAAAAGGTAAATATTTCTATCAAGTGTCACTCAATGGTAATGCGGCAGGTAAACAAGGCAAAGCTCTCTTGGATCAACTGAAAGCGAATGGCACACACAGTTATACCGCAACCGTCACAGTTTACGGTGCAACTAAGGATGGTAAGGCAGACTTGAACAATGTTATCGCAACACGTCAAGTAAATCTGAATTTGAATGGCACTACGACCGTTGACCAAGTGAAAAAATCCGTAGTAGACAACATCAAAGATAAAATTGATGTCCCTGCAAGTTATTTAACAAATGCAGTTTATCCAGGACCATTTACGGCTGGTGTTAATCAAGTGATTCCGTATGAACTCTTTGGTGGTGACGGGATGTTAACACGTCTCTTGTTGAAATCCTCAGACGGCGCCTTATGGTCAGATAATGGTAAAGCAAACCATGCAGGTCTCCTACCACTTGCAGGTTTAGGAAAGGGGCAATATTTCTATCAAGTCTCACTAGATGGTAATGCAGCAGGTAAACAGGATAAAGCTTTATTAGACCAACTAAAAGCTAATGGTACGCATTCTTATAAAGCGACTGTTACAGTGTATGGAGCAACCAAAGATGCCAAAGCGGACTTGAAGAATGTCATTGCGACGAAATCTGTGACGATTAACCTAAAAGGTGAAAAGAAAGCGGACTCTAAAGGACAATCTCAACAAGGTCAAAATGATCAGGCACAAAACCAAGGTAAAAAAGCAGATTATGACGGAAGCAAGCATTCAAATAAAGGTGGAACACCTTCTGCGACATCTTCAAAAGGTGGACAAGCTACAGCAAGCAAAAAATCGCTTCCTAATACAGGTCAAAAATCCTCTCTTGGCTTGACAGTCCTAGGACTTCTTGGATTAAGTGCAGCAGCTATTTTAGCACTTGTTGGCATGAAACGCAGAGAAAAGAAGTAATTCTCGCATTTGTGAGCAATAACGCTTGAATCAAGTATAGAAATAGTGTTATACTTTTTCGTGGTATAACACTATTTTTCACAATAGAGGTAAGAAAATGACGAAGAGAATTTTGTTAGTAGATGATGAAGTAGAGATTACCGAGATTAACAAGCGTTATTTAACACAGGCAGGTTATGAAGTCAATGTGGCGCATGATGGGCAGAAAGCTTTGGAGCTTTTTAAGAAATATCCGATTGATTTGATTGTCACCGATATTATGATGCCCAACATGGACGGGTATGATTTGATTGGCGAAGTGCAGTATCTTGCTCCGGAGCAACCTTTCCTTTTTATCACTGCTAAAACATCTGAACCGGATAAAATTTATTCCCTCAGTATGGGGGCGGATGATTTTATTACCAAACCTTTCAGTCCGCGGGAGTTGGTGTTGCGGGTGCATAATATCTTGCGGCGCATTCACCGCAGTGTGGGAGCAGATGAAAAACTCCAACTAGGGGATTTAGAGATAAATCATGCAACGCGCGAAGTGACAGTGCACGGACAATCATTGATGATGACCATTAAATCTTTTGAGTTGCTATGGATTTTGGCCAGCAATCCTCAGCGGGTCTTTTCTAAGACAGAATTGTATGAGAAAGTCTGGCAAGAAGATTTTGTAGATGATACAAATACGTTGAATGTTCACATTCATGCCTTGCGGCAAGATTTAGCAAAATACAGTACAGAAAAAACACCCACGATTAAGACCGTCTGGGGCTTAGGGTATAAGATAGAGGTTTAAAATGAAATTAAAACACTTTATTATTGTGGGATACCTCATTTCCACAACGATCACGGTTGTTGCAATCATCTGGTCTGTCAACACCATGCTGATTTCAAAAAGTGATATTTATTTTATTATTGGTATTAGCATTCTGGCTAGTATTACAGGGGCATTGGTTAGCCTTTTGCTGTTGAGCCGTGTCTTTCTTTCTTTGGATAAATTAAAACAACTCATAAAAGGAATCTCTGACAAGAAATTTGAAACGGTGAATACAATTAAAAACCCAACAGAATTTAAAGAGCTGGCAGATGTCTTTAATAATATGTCAAGAAACTTGCAAAGTACCTTTACTTCGTTGGAAGAAAGTGAGAAGGAAAAGGGTTTGATGATTGCTCAGCTTTCACATGATATTAAAACGCCTTTGACATCTATTCAAGCAACTGTTGAAGGAATGCTAGACGGTGTGATTGCGGCAGATGAGCAGCAGTATTATCTCAAAACCATCAGTCGGCAGACCGATCGGTTGAATAAGCTGGCCGAGGAGCTAAGTTTTATCACTCTGAATACGATGAATCAGCCAGATGTACCGCTTGAAAAAGAAGAGATTTTCCTTGATAAGCTCTTGATTGATATTATGTCGGAGTTTCAATTGGTGATTGATAAAGAAGACCGAGATATTCAGATTTCAGTGCAGCCAGAATCAGCAAAAATTATCAGCAACTATGATAAACTCTCGCGGATTATTCTCAATCTTGTCAGCAATGCTTTTAAGTATTCAGAAGCAGGCACTAAGCTTACTATTGATGCGGCGGTTGACAATAAGCGCTTGACTTTAACGGTGGCAGATGAAGGTCAGGGCATTAAGTCAGAGGATTTGGAGAAAATATTTAAACGACTTTATCGGGTAGAATCTTCTCGCAATATGAAAACTGGCGGGCACGGTCTAGGGCTCTATATTGCACGTGAATTAGCACGCCAATTGGGTGGTGATATTTTCGTGCAAAGTGAGTATGGACAAGGTAGCAGTTTTTCGCTTGTATTAGATTTATAAAATGAAAGTGAGATAGACTAGAAAAATGAACATTTCCGGTTTATCTCACTCTTTGTTTTTATTAGTTTGTTTGTTGCTCAGCTAGAATGACTTCAAAGAGAAGATTTCCAACTAAATTGAACATTAGGCGTGAGCGTAGTTTTTCGCGCTTTTTAGGTGCATCGTAGATAAAGATCATGTGGTCGCTGATTTTAGCAAGGAGATGATTTCCTAAAGTGGTGATTGTAAGAACAGTTGCCCCTTGTTCTTTTGCCTGTAAGATACTGTGGTTGACGTCTTTATTGCTGCCACCGAGTGAAAAGACGATAATCACATCTTTTGGCGTAGCAATGTCTTTAATCCGGTCAATGCTGTATTGCTCAAAGTAGTCATTGGACCAGATGTTAATGAGTTTCAATTTTCGATTGAAGTCGGTCATAGCCATGTAGCTAGAGCCAACACCAATGCAGAAAATCCGTCGGGCAGCCAAAATTTTTTGTGCAAAGATTTGAAAGTCTTTTTCGGACAAGATAGAAATGGTATGTGCGAATTCAACTTGAATTTGTTCTTTCATTTGTTCAAAAGAGGACGCTACGGATTTCGCTTGATCTTTTTTGAGTTCTTTTGATAAGCGTAAATCATAGCGCAATTCGTTATAGGTTTGATAGCCTAATTTCTTACAAGCACGGATGACGGTTGATGAAGAGATAAACAGTTCATTGGCAATTGTCTTTAGTGTAATCGTCTCTACTTCTTCTTGTCGCATGAGATAATCAATGACCTCTTGTTCATTTACAGACAATCTGTCATAGTGCTGTTTTAAATTTTTTAGAAACATAAAGCCTCTTTTCTAAAGTATCGTTTTTAGTAAAACGTTTTCTGCTTAGTAAAATTTTACCGAAATAGTCAAAATTATTCAAGATAGAAACTTCTTTTCAAAAAAACGTTTTCAAGTTTATTTCTGCTAAAATGAAAACAGAAAAACACAAGGAGCAAAAAGATGAAAGAGAAGAATAAATTTATCTCTGTTTTTGAGCAATTTGGACGCTCATTCTTACTCCCTGTTTCGGTTTTGCCGGGTGCGGGGATTATCCAAGGTATTGGTACAGCCTTTACCAACGAAAACACGCTGAAGATGTTTCCTTTCTTGAACAATGCTATTTTTCAGTTTGTCATGAAATTTTTCATTGCGCTTGGTGGTACAGCTTTTAGCAACTTGCCTGTTATCTTTGCAGTCGGAGTTTCAGTTGGTCTTGCAAAACGGGAAAAAGGATCGGCAGCTTTATCTGGCCTGTTAGGTTTTCTTGTTTTGCACAACGTTTTGAATTTCTTGTTGAAAATCAGTGGAAGGCTAGTCAATACTGCTAACTTATCAAGCGGTGCAGCCAAACTTGCCCTGTCAAATGCCATGCAGACAAAAGTCCTCGGGATTCAAACCATGGACCTCAGTGTGTTTGGAGGGATTATCGTTGGGGTTTCTGTCTACTTCATTCATAAATGGGCGGTCAAGCAAGAATTGCCAACGATGATTGGTTTCTTTAGTGGACCGCGTTTTGTACCGATTGTTACCATGGTAGCGATGTCCTTTGTAGCCGTTGCAATCTTCTTTATCTGGCCAACCATTCAAGCAGGTATCAGTGCAGTTTCTATCCTCGTTTTGAAGTCAGGTCCGATTGGCACTTTCTTATATGGATTGATTGAGCGGGCTCTCTTGCCGTTTGGTTTACACCATGGCCTCAACTGGCCGGTTCGTACGACAGAGCTTGGTGGCTCATGGACAATTGGTGGGAACCATGTCGTCGGTACGGTTAATGCCTATCTTGCTTCTTTAGCGGATTCTTCGATCAAGTCTATTGACCCATCTATTACGCGTTTCAATGGTGGTAAATTTGTTTACTTCATGTTTGGTCTTTCTGGTGCTGCTTATGCTATGTACAAGACAGCTTCTCCAGAAAAACGCAAAGTAGCAGGTTCGCTTCTCTTTGCAGCAGCCGGAACTTCATTCTTGACTGGTATTACAGAGCCAATCGAATTTACTTTCCTTTTTGTGGCACCAATGCTTTACGCTGTGCACGCTGTTTTGGCAGGTTCTGCTTTGTTTGTTATGCACATGCTGGGTGCTGGTGTAGCAACTCCTACTGGACATGGTTTCATTAACCTTGTAATCTACGGTGTGTTGCAAGGACCTAAAACGCACTGGTGGCTCGTCTTCTTAGTAGGTATCCCTTATTTCTTCCTTTATTACTATGTCTTTAAATTTATGATTTTGAAATTCAACTTTAAGACTCCAGGTCGAGAAGATACGAATGAAGTCAAATTGGCAAGTAAGCAAGAAGCGCGTGGTAAATATGGCTTGAAGATTCAAAATGTCGGTCAATCTGCACCACAAGACACTACTCCGGTAAAGCAAGCCGGAGGAAAAGAACTGAGCAAACAAGAAAAAACACATCAGCAAGCACTTGGGTTGATTGCGGCTCACGGTGGTCCAGAAAATATCGTGGATGTCAATGCTTGTATCACTCGTTTGCGGATTGATGTCAAAGACAAGTCAAAAGTTGACAAAGATACGATTATTAAGAAATACGAAGCACTCGGCTTTGCTGAAAATGGCATGCAAATGCAATCTATCTACGGCGCTTATGCCAATGTTCTCAAAATGGAAATCCAAGACATTCTAGGTTTAGAGGAATAGCCATGGCACATAAGATTTTATGTGTAACAGATTTAGACGGAACTTTTGTGAAAGATTCCGTCGATGTCAGGTCAGAAGATTTACAAGCCTATCAGCGGCTGATGCAGTATAGTGATTTTGCCATTGCCACAGGACGATCTGTTAAAGAGATAAACTATCTTGTGCAAAGAAATCACCTTCAATTGAAATATGCAATTGGTTTTAACGGCGCCATGATTGTTGAGCAAGGCAATCTCTTATTTTCTCAACCGCTGGAGCAGGAAAATGTAATAGATTTACTTGCCTATATCCAACAAGAAAAACTGATTTTCGATGCGCTAGATGGCGAAGAGAGAATCGGAAATTTTGACCATGAAGACAAGCGCCGGTTATGGAACATGCCCATTCTTTGCTTAGACGATCCTTATGACCTTGTCTGCGAACGGCAGATTTATAAATTCAACATTCGACCCGAAGTATCAAAAACAGCTTCCTATGTGCAGACATTAAAAGAACAGTTTTCTCATTTGGAAGTTTATCAATCGGGTGGGACACGAATAGAAGTGACGGCTAAGAATGTTTCAAAGGGAAGTAGCTTACAGTCTTTGAAAACTCACGATCAACTAGTTGTGACGTTTGGTGATTCAGGGAATGACATTTCGATGTTTGAAAAATCCGATCTTTCCTACTGTATGGCACATGCTCCGAAGGCTGTCCAAGAAGCAGCTACGTATGTAGTGGATCACTTTGCAGATGCGGTGAAACATTTGGAAAAGTTGTTGTATCAAAATAGTATAAAGGCTTAAGAAAATTTTCTTAGGCTTTTTGTGTGCTACCACTATCCTTAATCAAAAAATTTTTTTGGTTTCATGTTATAATAAACCTATGGAAAACAAGAATAAATTACTGTTGATTGACGGCTCGTCCGTCGCTTTTCGTGCTTTTTTTGCACTGTATAATCAAATTGACCGTTTTAAGAGTCCGTCTGGGCTTCACACTAATGCCATTTACGGCTTTCATCTTATGTTGAATCACTTGATAGAACGTGTACAGCCGACTCATATCTTGGTGGCATTTGATGCGGGGAAGACCACCTTTCGGACAGAGATGTATGCTGATTACAAGGGCGGTCGGGCTAAAACACCAGAGGAATTTCGTGAACAGCTGCCTTTTATTCGCGAAATGCTAGATAAGTTGGGTATTCGCTATTATGATTTGGATCAGTATGAGGCAGATGACATTATCGGTACTTTGGATAAAATGGCTGAAAACACAGCTGTTCCTTACGATGTGACAATCGTGAGCGGAGACAAGGACTTGATCCAGCTGGCCGATGATAATACTATTGTGGAAATTTCTAAAAAAGGTGTGGCTGAGTTCGAGGAATTTACACCAGCCTACCTCGTGGAAAAAATGGGAATCACACCCACACAATTTATTGATCTTAAGGCTCTTATGGGTGATTCTTCGGACAATATCCCTGGTGTGACGAAAATCGGTGAGAAAACGGGACTCAAGCTCCTCTTGGAATATGGCTCTCTGGAAGGCATTTATGACAACATTGACCAAATGAAGCAGTCTAAGATGAAGGAAAATCTTATCAATGATAAAGAGATAGCTTTCTTGTCTAGAACACTTGTTACCATTGATACCCAAGCTCCCATCGAAATCGATTTGGAAGATATCCTCTATCAAGGTCCGAATATCAAACAATTAAGCAGATTCTATGATGAAATGGGCTTTAAGCAATTTAAGCAAGCGCTGGAAGCGGAAGTAGAGCCAGAAGAGGCGGCTGACATTGCTTTTGAGGAAGTGACGGAAGTCCGTCCAGAAATGCTCAGTAAAGATGATTTTTTCTACTTTGAAATGTTGGGGGACAATTACCACATAGACGAGATGGTGGGCTTTGCGTGGGGAAATGCACAGCAGATTTATGCCAGTCAGGACATCAACCTTTTGCATCAACCAGCTTTCAAAGAGTTTCTGGGAAACACAGCCCTCAAGGTTTATGATTTTAAACGCTCTAAAGTTTTGCTCAGTCGCTTAGGCATTGAGCTTTCGCAACCATCGTTTGACAGCCGTTTAGCTAAGTACCTTCTTTCAACCGTTGATAACAATGAAATCGTAACAATTGCTGGTCTTTATGGCAAGACCAAACTCGCCGAAGATGAGGCGGTTTATGGGAAAGGCGCTAAGCGGGCACTGCCTGAAAAAGCTATTTTATTGAGCCATTTAGCCAGAAAAGTCACAGTTCTCATTGAAACGGAAAAGCCTATGACAGACTTGCTGCGCCAGCATGACCAGCTAAATCTGCTGTATGAAATGGAGCAACCTTTAGCCTTTGTACTAGCTAAAATGGAAATTGCTGGTATCAAGGTAGAACGCGAAACATTGCAAACCATGCAGATTGAAAACGAGAGAATTCTGACTCGGCTAACTCAGGAAATCTATGACTTAGCAGGGGAAGAGTTTAATATCAATTCGCCTAAACAGTTGGGAGGCATTCTCTTTGAAAAACTAGGTTTGCCAACGTCTTTTACTAAGAAAACCAAAACGGGCTACTCTACGGCAGTAGATGTATTGGAACGTTTGGCACCAATCGCGCCAATTGTGGAAAAAATTCTGGACTATCGGCAAATTGCTAAGATTCAATCAACCTATGTCACGGGACTACAGGACTGGATTCTAGCAGACGGAAAGATTCACACTCGCTATCTTCAAGATTTGACTCAGACAGGACGATTATCAAGTGTTGACCCTAATCTGCAAAATATCCCAATCCGTCTAGAGCAAGGTCGCTTGATTCGGAAAGCTTTTGTGCCAGAGTGGGAGAACAGTGTCTTACTTAGCTCTGATTATTCGCAAATTGAGCTGCGGGTTTTGGCGCATATTTCAGGCGACAAGCATTTAATTGAAGCTTTCAGACATGGAGCTGATATTCATACTTCAACAGCCATGCGGGTTTTTAATATCGAAAGACCAGAAGATGTGACACCAAATGACCGCCGCAATGCCAAAGCTGTCAACTTTGGTGTTGTCTACGGAATTTCTGACTTTGGACTTGCCAACAATCTGGGGATCAGCCGTAAGGAAGCGAAGTCCTATATTGATACTTATTTTGAGCGCTATCCAGGTATCAAGAATTATATGGAAAATGTAGTGCGAGAGGCACGAGACAAGGGCTATGTAGAAACTCTCTTTCACCGTCGTCGGGAGATCCCAGATATCAATTCTCGTAACTTCAATGTTCGAGGATTTGCAGAACGGACGGCAATCAATTCGCCAATTCAAGGCTCAGCCGCAGACATTCTTAAAATTGCAATGATTCGACTGGATCAAGCTCTGATAGATGGGAATTTTAAAACCAGAATGCTATTGCAAGTTCATGACGAAATTGTGCTGGAAGTACCCGAAAACGAACTGACCGCTATCAAAACGTTGGTCAAAGACATCATGGAATCTGCCATTGAACTTTCTGTTCCCTTGAAAGCGGACGAAAGCGCAGGCAAGACCTGGTATGAAGCAAAGTAGAATCAAAAGTACCCAAAAGAGGGATATTATTCTGATTTTTTAGCTGTGCTCAGTTCAGATAAGGAACTCTCAAAGCAGGTACATTCAACTTTATAAAGTATTTGTGTTTCTGATTCAAAAAGGAGTAGCATAGCTCACGATACATGAAAGATTACGGAGAAAAGTTTATGACCTATCATTTCAAAAATCCCAGCGACAGGATTGTCAAGTATTATTTAGAAAATAGCAAGGTGATTGCGGTTGTTGGTTTGTCAGATCGAGAAGAGGCAACCAGCCACCGTGTATCCAAGGAGATGCAAGAACGGGGCTATCGGATTGTTCCGGTCAATCCGCGAGCAGCTGGTGGGGAAATTCTAGGTGAAACCGTGTATGCCAATTTAAAAGACATTCCTTTCTCGGTGGATATCGTCGATGTTTACCGTCGCAGCGAGTTTTTGCCAGATGTGGCGCGTGATTTTCTAGAAGCGGATGCTGGGATTTTCTGGGCACAATTAGGCTTGGAAAATGAAGAAGCCGAGCAAATCCTTCGTGCAGCTGGGTACGATGATCTTGTCATGAACCGCTGTATCAAGCGGGAGCATACCCGTCTGATTTTAGGAGAGTAAATGGCAACGTTGGTGATTATCAGAGGCAATTCTGGTTCAGGAAAAACAAGCCTGGCAAAGAAATTGCAAGAGTATTATGGACGAAAGACACTTGTCATCTCTCAAGATGTCGTTCGCCGTGACATGCTAAAAGAAAAAGTCGAGTCGGATAATCTGTCAATCTCTTTGACGGCAACCATTGCCCGTTATGGCTATGAGCGAGATTTGTTGGTGATCGTTGAAGGATTTTATGAAACAGATATTTACGGGCAAATGCTAGAAGAACTGCGTGCTCTCTTTTATCCAAAAGTTCTGTCTTACTATTATGATTTGACTTTTGAAGAGACAGTTCGTCGCCATCAAACAAGGAGCAAGAAAGTAGATTTCAGTCCAGCTGACATGAAACGTTGGTGGAAAGAATGTGATTTCTTAGGTTGGGAAGTAGCAACTTTTACAGATCAAGATTCGCTGAAAGATGCCTTTCAAGAAATTTCTAAAAAAATCAATTTGTTCTAAAAAATTAAGTTTGGTTTAAGCTAACTTGGTTATACTATATTTATCAAATGAAGACCTCCTAACTTTGTTTGATAGAAATCCTAAACTTTTTCATAATAATCTCCCTAATAAAGTCACCCAATTGGTGGCTTTTTTGTGTAGAGTTTATGGTATTTCTTGTGTTCTACTTATGTAAAATGATTTGAAAGCAACTTAAAAGACCTGAACAAGTATCCAAGTCTTTGTGAGGTTAATTTTATTTTTCAGAGTTAGAAAAACTAAGAAAAAATCGGAGTTTGTTCTTTTTCCTTTTTCACAGCTTCATAGAAAAGAGTTTGAGCTGTATAAACGTAGGGATAAACATAAATAGAAGCAATCCCAAAAGTAATGGTACTTAGCAAGTACCAACCGATAAAGGTTAAATCAAGAACAAATCGCTTGCCTTTATAACCTTTCATCATCTGACGACTCGCACGGATTACTTTAAAGGCGCCATCGTAGCTATTGTTTTCTAAACTATCACAGAGGATAAATTCCACTTGAGAATAGGCATAGTACTGAGGGAGTGCAATCAGAACGCCTATAATCATCAAGAGAAAACCGATAAGAATGTAGAGCAATAAAGTTCCAATAGTTGTTTGAAGCGCAACGTTTTGTGAAATATCTTGAGAATTGGGGAGGAGTTTAATGATACTAAAACTAGCAAGAATCATCATGCCGCTCCCAATCCAGACGAAAAGATTCCACAGAAATAGCAATACGCGTTTGAGCAAAAGCGTCATGAAAACAGGACCGATTATTTTACTATCAAAAGTCCGAATGGAATCTGAAAAATGCACCTCTTGTTGTTTTCTACGAATGACCTCAAGCAAAGTCCAAAAAGCAGCTGTTAAAAAGAAAGATACGATAAAACCAATTGCAATTGGAAAAAGAGAACGATTGATCCCGTGGACAACCGTATTTTGGATACCATATTGTAAGATATTATTGGACAAGGTGTCTGAAGAATAATTGTAAACAACGGAAACAATCGCAGTCACAATTGGCACTAAAAAGAGTGCGTAGATTCCCTTGGTTTGGCGCTGGATACGACGAGCTTCTGCCCGAAATTCACTTAAGTTCATATTTGCCTCCTATATTGAAAAATATTATACCATATTCTTCTAAGAGAAAGAAAAGTTTTTATCTACTTTATCTTTCTTCCTTTTTTTGATAAAATCATACAGGATGTTGTGAGTCAAATGAACTCACACACTGTAAAATGAAGGTCTGGGACTGTTTTTCCCAGTATCGGAGGTAAAAATGTCAGATTCACCGATTCAATATCGTTTGATTAAAAAAGAGAAGCACACAGGTGCTCGTTTGGGAGAAATTATCACGCCGCATGGCACTTTTCCAACTCCCATGTTTATGCCCGTGGGAACTCAGGCAACTGTAAAAACGCAGTCACCAGAAGAACTCAAAGAAATGGGCTCAGGGATTATTTTATCCAATACCTACCATCTCTGGCTGCGGCCGGGTGATGAGCTGATTGCGCGTGCTGGTGGGCTTCATAAATTTATGAACTGGGATCAGGCTATTCTGACAGACAGCGGTGGTTTTCAAGTTTATTCCTTGGCAGACAGCCGTAACATCACCGAAGAAGGGGTGACCTTCAAGAATCACCTGAACGGCGCAAAAATGTTCCTCTCTCCAGAAAAGGCCATTTCTATTCAAAACAATCTAGGCAGTGACATCATGATGTCCTTTGATGAATGCCCGCAGTTCTATCAACCGTACGATTATGTCAAGAAATCCATTGAGCGGACCAGCCGCTGGGCAGAGCGTGGACTCAAAGCGCATCGCCGTCCGCATGACCAGGGTCTCTTTGGGATTGTGCAGGGTGCTGGTTTTGAAGATTTGCGCCGCCAGTCAGCCCATGATTTGGTTAGTATGGATTTTCCAGGATATTCTATTGGTGGTTTAGCTGTAGGTGAATCTCATGAAGAGATGAATGCCGTATTGGACTTTACAACTCCGATGCTGCCTGAAAACAAGCCTCGCTATCTCATGGGAGTTGGAGCGCCAGACAGTCTGATTGACGGGGTAATACGTGGTGTGGATATGTTTGACTGCGTGCTACCAACACGAATTGCCAGAAATGGTACCTGCATGACCAGTGAGGGGCGTTTGGTCGTGAAAAATGCTCAATTTGCAGAGGATTTCACACCGCTCGATCATAACTGTGATTGCTACACCTGCAAAAACTATACGCGCGCTTATCTTCGTCATTTGCTCAAGGCTGATGAAACCTTTGGCCTCCGCCTAACCAGCTATCATAATCTCTATTTCCTCATCAATCTGATGAAAAATGTCCGCCAAGCCATTCTAGATGACAATTTGCTTGAATTTCGTGAAGATTTCATCGAGCGCTATGGTTACAATCATTCAAAGAGGAATTTCTAGATGAATCACGGTGAGAAGTCGTTAGTAGAAGTAGTCAAGGATTATTTGCTGGATGGGAAAAAACATACGCTTGCGATTTACGGACACGGTGCTTCTGGAAAATCTACTTTTGCCAAACGTTTAGTAGAAAGTCTGGGGCGAGAGCGAGTTAATCTGCTTGTGGCTGATCCTTATATAATAGACGGGGAATATCGTGACTTGCTGGCGGTTAAAGAATTTCCTGAGCAAAAAGTGACAGCCTGTCTTCCAGTGGCTCATGAATTGAAGAGCTTGGAACGTGATATAAGAGCTTTGCAATCTGGCTGCGATATAGTGACGATTGACTAGCCTTGGGCACCAAGTCAGCGACTTTCAGCGGAAAAACCAATTCTAATTGTGGAAGGCATGTCAGTTGCTTTTCTGCCGAAAGAATTGTTTGATTTGTCCATTTGTTTTTACACCGATACAGCGACGGAATTAGAGCGCCGCTTGGCTCGAGATACAGCCGTTCGAGGTCGCAATGTGCACTGGATTCGGCAAGCGCACACCAGCCGCCGCCAGCAATATGAACACTACTATAAAATGTATCAGGAAGAGGCTGATTTTCTCATCAGCCAGACTGAAGAGGGCTTTGGAATAGATAAAATAAGCAATGGACTTGGAAAATAAAATTCCAGGTCTTTTGTTTTTTTGGCTTATTTTTTGGTAAAATAGAATAAAATAGATTTTATAGCAACGTTGCTAAATGCAGCAATTAACAGAATTTTTGGCTTGCTTGACTCAGCAGTGA
This sequence comes from Streptococcus sp. HMSC073A12, assembly GCF_001812815.1. Classification (NCBI taxonomy): domain Bacteria; kingdom Bacillati; phylum Bacillota; class Bacilli; order Lactobacillales; family Streptococcaceae; genus Streptococcus; species Streptococcus sp. HMSC073A12. Next base: position 75,721 of record NZ_KV810528.1, read on the forward strand.
TGTAGGCTTGCGGGAGTTGGTCGGTCTGTATCAGTAGTGAAAAGGATTTAGGAGAAATATGCGTATTAAATGGTTTTCAATGGTTCGAGTGACAGGCTTATTGCTGGTTCTCTTGTATCACTTTTTTTAAAAATTATTTCCTGGGGGATTTCTCGGTGTTGATGTCTTTTTCACCTTTTCAGGTTTTCTGATTACAGCGCTCTTGATTGATGAGTTTTCTCAGAGTAAAAAAATAGAGCTTCTAGCCTTCTTTCGACGGCGTTTTTATCGGATTGTTCCCCCTGTCATCGTCATGGTATTGGTGGTCATGCCCTTTACCTTTTTGATTCGGCGGGATTTTGTAGCCGGTATTGGAACGCAGATTGCAGCAGTCATGGGCTTTGTGACTAACTTTGACGAAATGATGACGGGTGGAAGCTACGAGGCTCAGTTTATTCCACATTTATTTGTCCATAACTGGAGTCTGGCTGTAGAGGTTCATTATTATCTACTTTGGGGACTGGCTGTCTGGTTCCTAGCCAAATATTGCAAAACAGCCGGTCAGCTGAGGGGCAGTATCTTTTTGCTGTCTTCGTTTGGTTTGCTTATCAGCTTTCTCAGTATGTTTATTGGCAGCCTTTTAGGACTCAGTTTTTCGGGGCTTTATTTCTCGACCTGGACTCACATTTATCCTTTCTTTGTCGGCAGTATCCTAGCGACCTTGACCGGTATCAAACAGATGACAGGCCTGTTAAAGAAAATAATTCGCTCCTGGTCTTTGCGAGAGGCTTGTCTGGTCTTTGCGGCGGGAGCGGGTCTCTTAGGCGTGATGATGCTTTGGATCAAGTTTGATTCGCTTTTACCTATTTGCTTGGTTTTCTTTTGGCTAGTTTGTCAGCGGCGGCTATGATATTGGCTACACGGGTCTTGCATGAGAAGACTCTCGACCTAAAAGAACCGCTAGTTTTGACAGTGATTGCTGATACGAGTTATGGAGTCTATCTTTTCCATTGGCCTTTCTACACGATTTTTTCACAGCTGATGGGCAATCTGCCTGCGGTGATTTTAACAAGTCTTCTTTCTCTTGCTTTTGCTGGACTGTCCTTTTATGTTATTGAGCCAATCATTGCTGGGAAATCCCCTGCTTTTCTCGGTTGGGACTTGCATTTTACGCAGTTGAAAAAGGTCTTGGCAATGAGTTTCGTAGGTTTGCTTCTTATCAGCCTGCTGGCTATCGGACTTGCTCCGAAGATTGGGGCGTTTGAGACAGATATGCTAGTCAATGGTCTTCATCAGGCTGACACCAAGCTAAATCGGACTAAAAGTCTTGCAGAAAAAGGAGAAGCTAGTAGTTACAATATTGCAGATGGTGTGACGATTATTGGTGACTCCGTTACCTTACGGGCTAGTACTCCGCTGAAGGAAGTCCTGCCGGATGCACAAGTCGATGCTCAAGGCAGTCGCAATACAGCTTAGGCTCGCGAAATTATGAGCAATAATGCCGCAGTTGGCGGCTTGCTCAAGACCGTCGTGGTAGCAACCGGTGTTAATATTGTCTTTAACTACGAAGAAGAACTGAATGAGTTGGTCAAGACCCTACCGAAGGGACATCGGCTTATTCTGGTAACTCCTTACGATGGTAATTCAGACAAATATGACAATCCTGTCGCCGAAAAACATGCGCAATATGCCAGAGAGTTAGCCAAGAAATATGCTTACGTCACTATTGCCGATTGGAACACTACTGCCAAGCAGCACCCAGAAATCTGGGTAGGTAGTGATCATATCCACTTTGGAGAAGATGCCGACACAATTGCTGCAGGTGGTCGACTCTATGCGCAGGAAATTCAAAAGGCTGTCACAAAAGCAGCAGATGGGTCTGTAAAGCACAAGTAAATTCTTAGTGCATGGGGAAGTGCAAGTTTGTATTGATCATTCGATTTATCCTAGTAGTTAAAAATCTGTGCAAGCCCTTCAACTAAGCATGTAGGAAACAAACTGACTTTAAGCGTGGAAGGGGTAGTTTGTCTTCTTACCAGGCAATTCTACTTATTCATATTAAAGAAAAAATGATTTGTAAATGTCAAGCCTCATTTTAAATGAGACTTGATTTTTTTGTGTTGGTACTCACGACTAATAAAGATTTCTATATTTAATCTCTTGCTTTTTCAGAAGATAGTAAAAGCTCAATAAGAAAGGGGAACGCTTTTAAATAAAAAAACTAAAAAACTTGCTCAAATCCCTTGCAATCAGTAAGGCTTTGTGTTATTCTATTATGGTGCTGTGAAAAACAGTCTGTAGCTTTGATGCAAGAGGTTGCGACACGCTCGGTTGCATTGCCACGCAATGGCGTCTCGGTTTTCTTGTGGAGCTAGCCTATTATCTTAAATAGACGAAAAGGAGAAAAAGATGGCAAACAAAAAAATCCGTATCCGTTTGAAAGCATACGAACATCGTACACTTGATACAGCGGCTGCAAAAATCGTAGAAACTGCTACTCGTACAGGTGCAGAAGTTGCAGGACCAATCCCACTTCCAACTGAACGTAGCCTCTACACAATCATTCGTGCGACTCACAAATACAAAGATTCTCGCGAACAATTTGAAATGCGTACACACAAACGTTTGATTGATATCATCAACCCAACTCAAAAAACAGTTGATGCTTTGATGAAGTTGGATCTTCCAAGTGGTGTGAACGTAGAAATCAAACTATAATCAGATGCAAGGTAAAAGTATTCGGGCTTAACTAGATACGGGCTAAGAGCTCTGCAAAAAAGATGAACTTCCTAGTGTTCGTCGAACACTGCGTCAGTTTCCTATTTTTACCAGGCTCTCTTAACGCCCTTAATATCTTAATCTTGAGCATAAAAAACGCTCGTTAAAAACTTTTTGAAAAAATATAGAAAAGGAAACATTTTCTCATGACAAAAGGAATCTTAGGGAAAAAAGTGGGAATGACTCAAATCTTCACTGAAGCTGGCGAATTGATCCCTGTAACTGTTGTTGAAGCAACACCAAACGTGGTTCTTCAAGTAAAAACAGTTGAAACAGATGGTTATAACGCTGTTCAAGTCGGTTTTGACGACCTTCGTGATGTATTGAGCAACAAACCTGCTAAAGGACATGTAGCGAAAGCTAACACGGCTCCTAAGCGCTTCATTCGTGAATTCAAAAACATTGAAGGCTTAGAGGTCGGTGCAGAAATCGCAGTAGATACATTCGAAGCTGGCGATGTTGTTGATGTAACAGGGACTTCAAAAGGTAAAGGTTTCCAAGGTGTTATCAAACGCCACGGTCAATCACGTGGTCCAATGGCTCACGGTTCTCGTTATCACCGTCGTCCTGGTTCTATGGGACCAGTTGCGCCTAACCGTGTTTTCAAAAACAAACACTTGGCAGGACGCATGGGTGGCAATCGTGTAACGATTCAAAACCTTGAAATCGCACAAGTTGTTCCAGAGAAAAACGTTATCCTCATCAAAGGTAACGTGCCTGGTGCTAAGAAATCTCTTATCACTATCAAGTCAGCAGTTAAAGCTGGTAAATAATAAAGAAAGGGGAAATCAGTCACAATGGCAAACGTAAAATTATTTGACCAAACTGGTAAAGAAGCTGGTGAAGTAGTTCTTAACGATGCAGTATTTGGTATTGAGCCAAATGAATCAGTTGTCTTTGACGTTGTTATCAGTCAACGTGCAAGCCTTCGTCAAGGAACTCACGCTGTTAAAAACCGCTCTGCAGTATCAGGTGGCGGACGCAAACCATGGCGTCAAAAAGGAACTGGACGTGCGCGTCAAGGTTCTATTCGCTCTCCACAATGGCGTGGTGGTGGTACCGTATTTGGTCCAACTCCTCGTTCATACGCCTACAAACTTCCACAAAAAGTTCGTAGATTGGCACTTAAATCAGTTTATTCTGAAAAAGTTGCTGAGGACAAATTCGTAGCTGTAGACAGCCTTTCATTTACAGCTCCAAAGACTGCTGAGTTTGCAAAAGTACTTGCTGCGCTTAGCCTTGATACAAAAGTACTTGTAATTCTCGAAGAAGGAAACGAATTTGCTGCACTTTCAGCTCGTAACCTTCCAAATGTGAAAGTTGCAACAGCAACAACTGCAAGTGTTCTTGATATCGTAAATAGCGACAAACTTCTTGTTACTAAAGAAGCTATCTCTACAATCGAGGAGGTTCTTGCATAATGAATTTGTATGACGTAATCAAAAAGCCTATCATCACAGAAAGCACAATGGCTCTTCTTGAAGAAGGTAAATACGTATTTGAAGTGGACACTCGTGCTCATAAACTTTTGATCAAACAAGCGGTTGAAGCTGCTTTTGACGGAGTGAAAGTTGCAAATGTGAACACAATCAATGTAAAACCAAAAGCAAAACGTATAGGGCGTTATACTGGTTTTACAAACAAAACTAAAAAAGCTATCATCACTCTTACAGCTGATTCAAAAGCAATCGAGTTGTTCGGTGCTGAAGCAGAATAATCTAAGGAGGAAATATCGTGGGAATCAGAGTTTATAAACCAACTACAAATGGTCGCCGTAATATGACTTCTTTGGATTTTGCTGAAATCACAACGAGCACTCCAGAAAAAACTTTGCTTGTTTCTTTGAACAACAAAGCTGGTCGTAACAACAACGGTCGTATCACAGTTCGTCACCAAGGTGGTGGACACAAACGCCATTACCGTTTGATTGACTTCAAACGTAACAAAGACGGTGTTGAAGCAGTTGTTAAAACAATTGAATACGATCCAAATCGTTCAGCAAACATCGCTCTTGTACATTACACTGACGGTGTGAAAGCTTACATCATCGCTCCTAAAGGCCTTGAAGTTGGTCAACGCATCGTTTCTGGACCAGAAGCGGATATTAAAGTCGGAAATGCTCTTCCACTTGCTAATATCCCAGTTGGTACATTGATTCATAATATTGAATTGAAACCAGGACATGGTGGTGAATTAGTACGTGCTGCTGGAGCTTCTGCCCAAGTATTGGGACAAGAAGGTAAATATGTTCTTGTTCGTTTGCAATCAGGCGAAGTTCGCATGATTCTTGGAACTTGCCGTGCAACTGTCGGTGTTGTTGGAAATGAACAACATGGATTGGTTAACCTTGGTAAGGCTGGACGCAGCCGCTGGAAAGGCATCCGCCCAACAGTCCGCGGTTCTGTAATGAACCCGAACGATCACCCACACGGTGGTGGTGAAGGTAAAGCACCAGTTGGTCGTAAAGCACCATCTACTCCATGGGGCAAACCTGCTCTTGGACTTAAAACTCGTAACAAGAAAGCGAAATCCGACAAACTTATTATTCGTCGTCGCAACGAGAAATAGGCGGCTGAGCAGAAGTTTGGCGGTTTAGCTGCCAAACTTCATTGCGAAACCTTGGCAAAGTTGATTAGATGTGTAGCAAGGCTGATAGCTATAGCTAACTAGCAATCAACTACTGCCCCTCGTGAGTTGTTACATACTTATAATTAGCGAGCTAACTCGCAAAATTCCGCCAGCTCGGTAGCGCTGATTGTCAGTGCAAGCCGTTGTGGTACATATTTTAAAGGAGAAAACATAAAAATGGGACGCAGTCTTAAAAAAGGACCTTTCGTCGATGAGCATTTGATGAAAAAAGTTGAAGCTCAAGCCAACGACGAAAAGAAAAAAGTCATCAAAACTTGGTCACGTCGTTCTACGATTTTCCCAAGTTTCATCGGATATACAATTGCAGTTTATGATGGACGTAAACATGTTCCTGTTTACATCCAAGAAGACATGGTAGGGCACAAACTTGGTGAATTTGCACCAACTCGTACTTACAAAGGTCACGCTGCTGACGACAAGAAGACACGTAGATAAGAGAGGAGAAAAACATGGCAGAAATTACTTCAGCTAAAGCAATGGCTCGTACAGTGCGCGTTTCACCTCGTAAATCTCGTCTAGTTCTTGACAATATCCGCGGGAAAGACGTCGCTGACGCAATCGCAATCTTGAAATTCACACCAAACAAAGCTGCTGGCATTATCGAAAAAGTGTTGAATTCAGCAATCGCTAATGCAGAAAACAACTTTGGCTTGGAAAAAGCAAACTTGGTAGTATCTGAAGCTTACGCAAACGAAGGACCAACAATGAAACGTTTCCGTCCACGTGCAAAAGGTTCAGCTTCACCAATCAACAAACGCACTAGCCACATCACAGTGGTCGTTGCAGAAAAATAAGGAGGTAAAATCGTGGGTCAAAAAGTACATCCAATAGGTATGCGTGTCGGTATCATCCGTGACTGGGATGCCAAATGGTATGCTGAAAAAGAATACGCGGATTACCTTCATGAAGATCTTGCAATCCGTAAATTCGTTCAAAAAGAATTAGCTGACGCAGCTGTTTCAACTATTGAAATCGAACGCGCAGTAAATAAAGTAAACGTTTCTCTTCACACTGCTAAACCAGGTATGGTTATCGGTAAAGGTGGAGCAAACGTTGATGCACTTCGTGCAAAACTTAACAAATTGACTGGTAAACAAGTCCACATCAACATCATTGAAATCAAATCACCAGATTTGGATGCTCATCTTGTTGGTGAAGGAATTGCTCGCCAATTAGAACAACGTGTTGCTTTCCGTCGTGCTCAAAAACAAGCAATCCAACGTACCATGCGTGCGGGAGCTAAAGGAATTAAAACTCAAGTATCTGGCCGCTTGAACGGTGCTGATATCGCTCGTAGTGAAGGGTATTCTGAAGGGACTGTTCCGCTTCATACGCTTCGTGCAGATATTGATTACGCTTGGGAAGAAGCAGATACTACTTACGGTAAACTTGGTGTTAAAGTATGGATTTACCGCGGAGAAGTTCTTCCAGCTCGTAAAAACACTAAAGGAGGTAAATAACCAATGTTAGTACCTAAACGTGTTAAACACCGCCGCGAATTTCGTGGTAAAATGCGCGGTGAAGCTAAAGGTGGTAAGGAAGTGGCATTTGGAGAATATGGCCTTCAAGCAACTACTAGCCATTGGATCACAAACCGCCAAATTGAAGCTGCTCGTATCGCTATGACGCGTTACATGAAACGTGGTGGTAAAGTTTGGATTAAAATCTTCCCACACAAATCATACACTGCCAAAGCTATCGGGGTTCGTATGGGATCTGGGAAAGGTGCTCCAGAAGGTTGGGTTGCACCAGTTAAACGTGGTAAAGTGATGTTTGAAATCGCTGGTGTGCCTGAGGAAGTTGCTCGCGAAGCGCTTCGTCTTGCAAGCCACAAATTACCGGTTAAAACAAAATTCGTGAAACGTGAAGCAGAATAAGGAGAAGGCATGAAACTTAATGAAGTAAAAGAATTTGTTAAAGAACTTCGTGGTCTTTCTCAAGAAGAACTCGCGAAGCGTGAAAGAGAATTGAAGAAAGAATTGTTTGATCTTCGTTTCCAAGCAGCAACGGGTCAATTAGAACAAACTGCACGCTTGAAAGAAGTGAAAAAGCAAATCGCTCGTATCAAAACTGTTCAATCAGAAATGAAATAATAGACTTGGGAAAGGAGAAATTCTAAAATGGAACGTAATCAACGTAAAACGCTTGTTGGACGCGTCGTTTCTGACAAGATGGATAAAACAATCACAGTTGTAGTTGAAACAAAACGTAACCACCCAGTCTATGGTAAGCGTATTAACTACTCTAAAAAATACAAAGCGCATGATGAAAATAACATCGCTAAAGAAGGCGATATTGTTCGTATCATGGAAACTCGTCCGCTTTCAGCTACAAAACGCTTCCGTCTTGTAGAAGTTGTAGAAGAAGCAGTTATCATCTAATCAAACCAGAAAGGAGAAAACTTAAATGATTCAAACAGAAACTCGTTTGAAAGTTGCTGACAACAGCGGTGCCCGCGAAATCTTGACAATCAAAGTTCTTGGTGGTTCAAAGCGTAAATTCGCTAGCATTGGCGATGTCATCGTTGCATCTGTAAAACAAGCTACTCCTGGTGGTGCGGTTAAAAAAGGTGACGTTGTAAAAGCGGTTATCGTTCGTACTAAATCAGGTGCTCGTCGCAAAGATGGTTCATACATCAAATTTGACGAAAATGCTGCAGTGATTATCCGTGATGATAAAACACCTCGCGGGACACGTATCTTTGGTCCAGTTGCACGCGAATTGCGTGAAGGTGGATTTATGAAGATCGTCTCACTTGCTCCAGAAGTACTTTAATCAAAAACAAACTAAGTCCCCTATCTTTGATAGATAGGGTGCCCGTCAGGGCGTAAGAAATCAAAGGAGAAACCAATGTTTGTAAAAACTGGCGACAAAGTTCGCGTGATTGCTGGTAAAGACAAAGGTGTTGAAGCCAAAGTCGTTGCCGCACTTCCAAAAGTAAATAAAGTTGTTGTTGAAGGTGTGAACATCATCAAGAAACACCAAAAACCGAATAACGAAAATCCTCAAGGTGCTATCGTGGAAAAAGAAGCACCAATCCATGTGTCTAATGTTCAAGTGTTGGACAAAAATGGTGTTGCAGGACGTGTTGGCTACAAGTTTGTAGACGGCAAAAAAGTTCGTTACAATAAAAAATCAGGCGAAGTGCTTGACTAATCACGAAGGAAAGGAGAAGTATAATGGCTAATCGTTTAAAAGAAAAATATCTTAATGAAGTAGTTCCTGCTTTGACTGAAAAGTTTAACTACTCATCTGTTATGGCTGTGCCAAAAGTGGATAAAATCGTTTTGAACATGGGTGTTGGAGATGCTGTATCAAATGCTAAAAATCTTGAAAAAGCTGCTGAAGAACTTGCTCTTATCTCAGGTCAAAAACCACTTATCACTAAAGCTAAAAAATCTATCGCCGGCTTCCGTCTTCGTGAAGGTGTAGCGATTGGTGCTAAGGTAACTCTTCGCGGTGAACGCATGTATGAATTCTTGGATAAATTGGTTACTGTATCACTTCCACGTGTTCGTGACTTCCACGGTGTTCCAACAAAATCATTTGATGGACGCGGGAACTACACACTTGGTGTGAAAGAACAATTGATTTTCCCAGAAATCAACTTTGATGATGTCGACAAGACTCGCGGTCTTGACATTGTTATTGTAACAACTGCTAACACGGATGAAGAATCACGTGAATTGCTTACAGGCCTTGGAATGCCTTTTGCAAAATAATCTAGGAGGTAAATAAATTGGCTAAAAAATCAATGATTGCTAAGAACAAACGCCCTGCGAAGTTCTCTACGCAAGCTTACACTCGTTGCGAACGTTGTGGTCGTCCACATTCAGTTTACCGCAAGTTTAAACTTTGCCGTGTTTGCTTCCGCGAGTTAGCATACAAAGGACAAATTCCAGGCGTTACCAAAGCTTCTTGGTAATTTAAGATGTGAGAGCGTTAAGAAAACGCAATGAAAATAGGAAGTTTGGTGTAGGAGCGATGCTCCAAGGCAAACTTATCTTTTTCACCAAGTTCTTAGCTTGAACTCAATTAAAACATGATACAAAAGGCGTAACGAGCCCAGCAAAAATAGGGGATTTCGCTCAGGAGCGATGCTCCTAGAGAAATCTATCTATTTTGCACAGCTTGTAGTCCGTGTTCTAATCAGCAAGTCTGTTTAGAGTGTATCCATCAAACTGAGCCTAGCTCAATCATTAACTAGCAAGTGAATTATCAAACTACTAGTAAGAGGAGAAAAACAAAATGGTTATGACTGACCCAATTGCAGACTTTTTGACACGTATTCGTAATGCGAATCAAGCAAAACATGAAGTGCTAGAAGTACCTGCATCAAATATCAAAAAAGGGATTGCTGAAATTCTTAAACACGAAGGTTTTGTGAAGAACGTTGAGTACATTGAAGATGATAAACAAGGTGTTATTCGTGTATTCCTTAAATACGGTCAAAACGGTGAAAAAGTTATCACTGGTTTGAAACGTGTTTCAACACCAGGACTTCGTGTTTACAAAAAATGTGAAGATCTTCCAAAAGTCTTGAATGGACTTGGAATTGCGATTATCTCAACATCTGAAGGCTTGTTGACTGACAAAGAAGCACGCCAAAAGAATGTTGGTGGGGAAGTAATCGCCTACGTTTGGTAATTGCATGATACAAAGAGCGTGACGGACAAAGTGAAAATAGGAAATCTAGCGATGAATGCCCGCATTCAAGATAGATTTATCTTTTTCACACAGGCCGTAGCTCGTGTTCAAATTGGCAAAACTAATTTGAATGATGTATTTGAATAAAACGTTAGAACTATCGTACAAACTACTATGATAGTTCCCCCGTGAAAACTAGTCGTTCTGCGGCTTGACAATCTAACAGGAGAAAACAAAAAATGTCACGTATTGGTAATAAAGTTATTGCATTGCCTGCTGGTGTCGAATTGACAAACAAAGACAATGTCGTAACTGTAAAAGGACCTAAAGGAGAACTCACTCGTACGTTCTCTAAAGATATTGATATTCGTGTGGAAGGAACTGAAGTAACTCTTCACCGTCCAAACGATACAAAAGAAATGAAAACAATCCACGGAACAACTCGTGCTCTTTTGAACAACATGGTTCATGGTGTATCAGAAGGATTCAAGAAAGAACTTGAAATGCGTGGGGTTGGATACCGTGCTCAACTTCAAGGAAAAAAATTGGTACTTTCAGTTGGTAAATCTCATCCAGATGAAGTGGAAGCTCCTAAAGGTATTACTTTTGAACTTCCAAATCCAACGACTATTGTTGTGAACGGAATCTCAAAAGAAGTAGTTGGACAAACTGCTGCTTATATCCGTAGCTTGCGTGCTCCTGAACCATATAAAGGGAAAGGTATCCGCTACGTTGGTGAATTCGTCCGCCGTAAAGAAGGTAAAACTGGTAAATAATATTATAAGGTTGTTTTTTAACCAAAATATTTATTTCCAACTTTGTGCTTAGGCACGAAATAAAATTAAGAGGTGAAAATTGTGATTTCGAAACCAGATAAAAATAAAGTCCGCCAAAAACGCCACCGTCGCGTTCGCGGAAAACTCTCTGGAACTGCTGATCGCCCACGTTTGAACGTATTCCGTTCTAATACAGGCATCTACGCTCAAGTAATTGATGACGTAGCGGGTGTAACGCTCGCAAGCGCTTCAACTCTTGACAAAGAAGTTTCAAAAGGAACTAAAACTGAACAAGCCGTTGTTGTCGGCAAACTTGTTGCTGAACGTGCAGTTGCTAAAGGTATTACTGAAGTGGTGTTTGACCGCGGTGGATATCTATATCACGGACGTGTAAAAGCTTTGGCTGATGCAGCTCGTGAAAACGGATTGAAATTCTAATAGGGAGGACACTAAAAAATGGCATTTAAAGACAATGCAGTTGAACTTGAAGAACGCGTAGTTGCGATTAACCGTGTTACAAAAGTTGTTAAAGGTGGACGTCGTCTTCGTTTTGCGGCTCTTGTAGTTGTTGGTGACCGTAATGGTCGTGTTGGTTTTGGTACTGGTAAAGCTCAAGAAGTACCAGAAGCAATTCGCAAAGCCGTTGAAGATGCAAAGAAAAACCTAATTGAAGTACCAATGGTTGGCACAACAATTCCTCATGAAGTAACATCTGAATTTGGTGGAGCTCGTGTCTTGTTGAAACCAGCTGTAGAAGGTGCTGGAGTGGCTGCTGGTGGTGCTGTTCGTGCCGTCATCGAATTGGCAGGTGTAGCAGATGTAACATCTAAATCACTTGGTTCTAACACTCCAATCAACATCGTTCGCGCAACTGTTGAAGGTTTGAAACAATTAAAACGCGCTGAAGAAGTTGCTGCCCTTCGTGGTATTTCAGTTTCTGACTTAGCATAAGAAAGGAGATTCACATGGCTCAAATTAAAATTACTTTGACAAAGTCTCCAATCGGACGCATTCCGTCACAACGTAAAACTGTTGTAGCACTTGGACTTGGCAAATTAAATAGCTCAGTTATCAAAGAAGATAATGCTGCTGTTCGTGGTATGATTACAGCAGTATCACACTTGGTAACTGTTGAAGAAGTTAAGTAAGTAATCATTTTGCTAACAAAACTTTAAATTGAAATAAACTAGGGGATGAGAGGATTTTCTCAGCCCCTTAAACTAAATATATGTATAGGCGAGTTTATCCTGAGGACACCTTTTTCTCAGTATAAGCGCTAGCATTTTACAAAAGAGGAGAAAAAATATAATGAAACTTCATGAATTACAACCTGCTACAGGTTCTCGTAAAGTCCGTAACCGTGTTGGTCGTGGTACTTCATCTGGTAATGGTAAAACAGCTGGACGTGGTCAAAAAGGTCAAAAAGCTCGTAGTGGTGGTAAAGTTCGTCTTGGTTTTGAAGGTGGACAAACACCATTGTTCCGTCGCATGCCAAAACGTGGTTTCTTGAACATCAATCGTAAAGAATATGCAATTGTAAATCTTGATCAATTGAATGTTTTTGAAGACGGGGCAGAAGTAACTCCAGTTGTCCTTATCGAAGCAGGGATTGTAAAAGCTGAAAAATCTGGTGTTAAGATTCTTGGTAACGGCGAATTGACAAAGAAATTGACTGTGAAAGCAGCTAAATTCTCTAAATCAGCCGAAGAAGCTATCACTGCTAAAGGTGGTTCAGTGGAAGTCATCTAAGCGAGGTGACCTATGTTTTTTAAACTATTAAAAGATGCATTAAAAATCAAACAGGTTCGTTCAAAAATTCTCTTTACAATTTTTATTGTATTAGTATTTCGAATTGGTACGACGATTACTGTTCCAGGTGTTAATGCAAAAAGCTTGGAAGCTCTTAACGGGCTTTCATTTCTAAACATGCTCAGCCTTGTGTCAGGTAATGCTTTGCGAAATTTCTCAGTATTTGCATTGGGAGTTAGTCCGTATATTACCGCCTCTATTGTTGTTCAATTGCTACAAATGGATATTTTACCTAAGTTTGTAGAATGGGGCAAGCAAGGTGAAGTTGGACGAAGAAAGTTAAATCAAGCAACGCGCTATATTGCCTTAGTCTTGGCGTTTGTTCAATCTATCGGTATTACAGCAGGTTTCCATACCTTGTCTAGTGCTAAGTTGGTGGCAACGCCTAACTGGCAAACTTATTTGCTGATTGGTTTTCTGTTAACGACGGGTTCTATGATTGTGACTTGGTTAGGGGAACAAATTACAGATAAAGGCTATGGTAACGGTGTTTCTATGATTATCTTTGCAGGTATCGTAGCAGCAATTCCAGGAATGATTAAGAGTATATATGTAGACTACTTTGTCAATGTACCAAGCAGCCGTATTACTTCATCTATCATTTTTGTTACTATTCTGATTATAGCTGTTTTACTCATTGTTTACTTTACAACCTTCGTTCAACAAGCAGAATACAAAATTCCAATCCAGTATACAAAGATTGCGCAAGGTGCGCCTTCTAGCTCATACCTTCCTTTGAAGGTCAATCCGGCGGGTGTTATTCCGGTTATCTTTGCAAGTTCGATTACTGCCGCACCTGCAGCTATTTTCCAATTTTTGACAGCTACAGGTCATAATGCACAATGGGTTCGAGTGGCCCAGTCCTTGTTTGCAACAACAACCGCAAGCGGAATTGTGATGTACGCACTCTTGATTATTTTGTTTACATTTTTCTATACATTTGTACAAATCAATCCAGAGAAAACTGCAGAGAATTTGCAAAAGAGCGGTGCCTATATTCATGGTGTACGTCCTGGTAAAGGAACAGAAGAATATATGTCTAAGTTGCTTCGTCGCTTAGCAACAGTTGGTTCACTTTTCTTAGGCTTTATTTCGATTTTACCGATTTTAGCAAAAGATTTGTTTGGATTGACAGATGCTGTTGCTTTAGGTGGTACTAGTTTGCTGATTATTATTGCAACTGGTATTGAAGGAATGAAACAGCTTGAAGGCTACCTTCTGAAGAGAAAATATACTGGCTTTATGAATACAACAGAATAGAAACAGAGTAAAGAAAGATATTCTATACTTTAAAAGCAATTTGCGTTAAAGTACGAACGCAGTGGTTGATGATGAAAATGAGTTTTTGTTTTCATCCTGAATCAACTATGTTGCGGGGTGGGAGAGCAAATCGAAAATCATAGATTTTCTGAAGTCTGTCCCACTCTTTCTATTTTGTTTTTAAACAAGTTTATTAAGAATTTGTAATAGATTTATTTAAAAACAAAAAAGGAGAAGGATCATGAATCTTTTGATTATGGGCTTGCCAGGTGCAGGCAAGGGGACTCAAGCGGCCAAAATCGTTGAGGAATTTGGTGTTGCGCATATCTCAACAGGGGATATGTTCCGTGCAGCCATGGCCAACCAAACTGAAATGGGGGTACTTGCGAAATCATATATTGACAAAGGTGAATTAGTGCCAGATGAAGTGACTAATGGGATTGTCAAAGAACGTTTAGCACAAGATGATATTAAAGAAAAAGGCTTTTTATTAGATGGCTACCCACGCACCATTGATCAAGCTCATGCACTGGATCAGATACTTGCTGAACTTGGGCTTACTTTAGACGGGGTTGTTAATATCGAAGTGGATCCTAACAGCTTGCTAGAGCGCTTGAGCGGACGGATTATTCACAAAAAAACGGGAGAAACCTTCCATAAAGTCTTCAATCCACCAGCAGATTATAATGAAGAGGATTATTATCAACGTGAGGATGACAAGCCAGAAACCGTGAAACGCCGTTTAGATGTCAATATCGCTCAAGGAGCACCAATTATTGAGCATTATCGTTCTCAAAATTTGGTTTATGATATTCAAGGAAATCAAGAGATTGATGATGTATTTAAAGATATTGAAAAAGTCTTGTTAAAGTTAAAATAAAAGCGTTTTTTACACTTGCAATATTTGACAAGTAGTGATACAATGAATTAGTCTGACTTATAATTGTTACCTCTGTGTTCAGAGGAATGAATCGAAATTTAGGGGGTGCTTTTGCGTGGCAAAAGACGATGTGATTGAAGTTGAAGGCAAAGTAGTTGATACAATGCCGAATGCAATGTTTACGGTTGAACTTGAAAATGGACATCAGATTTTAGCAACAGTTTCTGGTAAAATTCGTAAAAACTATATTCGTATTTTAGCGGGAGACCGTGTTACTGTCGAGATGAGTCCTTATGATTTGACACGTGGACGGATCACTTACCGCTTTAAATAATCGAAATACTTGGAGGGATAAGAAATGAAAGTAAGACCATCGGTCAAACCAATTTGCGAATACTGCAAAGTTATTCGTCGTAATGGTCGTGTTATGGTGATTTGCCCAGCAAATCCAAAACACAAACAACGTCAAGGATAATAGAAAGGAGAAAAAATGGCTCGTATTGCTGGAGTTGATATTCCAAATGACAAACGTGTAGTTGTTTCACTGACTTATGTATACGGTATTGGTCTTCCAACATCTAAGAAAATTTTAGCAGCTGCTGGAGTTTCAGAGGATATTCGTGTGAAAGATTTAACATCTGATCAAGAAGACGCTATCCGTCGTGAAGTGGATGCTATCAAAGTTGAAGGTGACCTTCGTCGTGAAGTAAACTTAAACATCAAACGTTTGATGGAAATTGGTTCATATCGCGGAATCCGTCATCGTCGTGGACTTCCTGTACGTGGACAAAACACAAAGAACAACGCTCGCACTCGTAAAGGTAAAGCTGTTGCGATTGCTGGTAAGAAAAAATAATATAAGGAGGTAAAAAGTCTTGGCTAAACCAACACGTAAACGTCGTGTGAAGAAAAATATCGAATCTGGTATTGCTCATATTCACGCTACATTTAACAACACTATTGTTATGATTACTGATGTGCATGGTAACGCAATTGCTTGGTCATCTGCCGGAGCTCTTGGATTTAAAGGTTCTCGTAAATCTACACCATTTGCTGCCCAAATGGCATCTGAAGCTGCTGCAAAGTCTGCACAAGAACACGGTCTTAAATCAGTTGAAGTTACTGTTAAAGGTCCAGGTTCTGGTCGTGAGTCAGCTATTCGTGCTCTTGCTGCCGCTGGTCTTGAAGTAACAGCTATTCGTGATGTGACTCCTGTGCCACACAATGGTGCTCGTCCTCCAAAACGTCGCCGTGTATAATCATAAACCATTACACTGCTTTTCGTTTAAGAGGGAGTAACTAAATGATTGAGTTTGAAAAACCAAATATAACAAAAATTGATGAAAAGAAAGACTATGGCATATTTGTAGTAGAACCACTAGAACGTGGTTATGGTACAACGCTTGGGAACTCACTTCGCCGTGTACTTCTTGCATCTCTACCGGGTGCTGCTGTGACATCTATCAATATTGAAGGTGTATTGCACGAATTCGATACAGTTCCAGGTGTCCGTGAAGATGTGATGCAAATCATTCTGAACGTCAAAGGGATTGCTGTAAAATCTTACGTCGAAGACGAAAAGACAATTGAACTGGATGTTGAAGGTCCTGCAGAAATTACTGCCGGTGATATTTTGACGGATAGTGATATTGAAATTGTAAATCCTGATCATTATCTCTTTACAATTGGTGAAGGTGCTAGCTTAAAAGCTATTATGACCGTAAATACAGGTCGTGGTTATGTACCGGCTGATGAAAACAAAAAAGATGATGCACCAGTAGGGACGCTTGCGGTAGATTCAATCTATACGCCGGTGAAAAAAGTTAATTATCAAGTTGAACCAGCTCGCGTTGGTAGCAATGATGGTTTTGATAAATTAACTCTTGAAATCATGACAGACGGGACGATTATTCCAGAAGATGCCCTAGGGCTTTCTGCGCACATTTTAACGGAACATTTAGACCTGTTTACTAACTTAACTGAAGTAGCAAAATCTACTGATGTGATGAGAGAAACAGAAAAAGTTTCAGATGATCGTGTGTTGGATCGTACAATTGAAGAATTAGATTTGTCAGTTCGTTCGTACAACTGTTTGAAACGTGCTGGTATCAATACTGTATTTGATTTGACAGAAAAAACTGAACCTGAAATGATGAAAGTAAGAAATCTAGGACGTAAGAGTCTTGAAGAAGTGAAAGTAAAACTTGCTGATCTCGGTCTTGGATTAAAAAACGATAAATAAAGGAGGAAAACATGGCTTACCGTAAACTAGGACGCACTAGCTCACAACGTAAAGCAATGCTTCGCGACTTGACCACTGACTTGATTATCAACGAATCAATTGTGACAACAGAAGCTCGTGCTAAAGAAATCCGTAAAACAGTTGAAAAAATGATTACTTTGGGTAAACGTGGTGATTTGCATGCTCGTCGTCAAGCAGCAGCTTTTGTTCGTAACGAAATTGCCTCAGAAAACTATGATGAAGAAACAGAAAAGTATACTTCAACTACTGCTCTTCAAAAATTATTCTCTGATTTAGCTCCTCGTTATGCAGAACGTAACGGTGGATATACTCGTATCCTTAAAACTGAACCACGTCGTGGTGATGCTGCTCCAATGGCAATCATTGAATTAGTATAATTTTTATCAATTTTGTTGAGTGTTATGATGATGGAGTAATGTTACTCTTAGTCTAGCTCTGGTCTACCGCTAGGATTTTTCCTAGCGGGAACACTCATCTTATGATAAGAAACGTAGACGCTTGTTTACGAAATTGCTTTTACAAAAAAACAATTTCGTAAGCAGGCGTTTTTTAGAATTTCATAATCGATGCTTCACTACAGAATTTACAGAATTATAATGCTGAATTTATCATGAAAACTCCCAAACAGACATCTGTTAATTTTAACTTTATCCGCTGAAAAGAATGTAAAAGT
>NZ_KV810529.1:0-268 GCF_001812815.1 Streptococcus sp. HMSC073A12
CCGTTTGGTCTTTAGCCTTAGGTTCGTTCTTGTCAGCGTCTGTCCTTGGATCGATAACCTTAACCTTCACATCAACAGTATCTGTTGAACCATCTGGATAAGTCACGATTACCTTCGCATCTTTATCGCCTGGCGTTGTGGTATCAACCGGTGTTTCGTATTCAAACTTCGTTCCTTTTGGTAATTCTGGAATGTTGCCAATAGAATCTTCCGCTTTTGGTGTTTCTCCTACTTTAACCGTTTGGTCTTTAGCCTTAGGTTCGTTCTT